>CAINAY010000394.1 GCA_903846425.1 uncultured Noviherbaspirillum sp. | reverse complement strand
TGCCGCGGGTACAAAAAAAGCGCTCTGAGCGGGGCTTTTCCCCATGCGAGCGCCTTGTTTGAAAAGCTGTTCAGAAGCCGCATTTTACCGGATTTGAGGGTGAACCTGACCGTTTAACCCGGATACGCCATCCAGATTAGTCGGGATGACTCGAAAGAAAACCTTTGACCGCGTTTTCATCAAGGAAATAATGGCAAAGTTGCTGTTCAGGCTGTCCGTCACGGCAACCGATCAGGACTGGTACCAGTTCGTCATAGCGCTGGACCAGCTCGGTATGCAGATCAATATCGATCACGTTGACACTGATTTCATCACCGACCAGCTTTCTAAGCGCTGCGAGTAAATCATCACAAAGATGGCAATAACTGCGTGAATACAGGATAAAACGAGGTTGGTCTGGCACGTCAGGCGAAGGTAATCACGAATGTTCTATAAAAAAGAAAAGGCTGCGACCGCAGTCACAGCCTTTCTCAAGTCAAATTGCTTACGGCTGCGCAGGACGCAAAGGGACAAATTGCGAAGCATCACCTCGACGTACCAACAATAAAGCGTTTTTCTTAGGGTCTAATTTAGCGACGAGCCCGTTGAACTGTTTCGCATCCTTGATGTCGGTATTGTTCAAGCGAACAATCACATCGCCCTGCTGCAAGCCCGCACGCGCGGCAGAACCATCGGCCTGCTCAACTATCACGCCGCCATCGAGCTTGAGTTCGCGCCTTTGTCCTTCGGTCAGATCAATCACTGCCAAACCGAGCGAATTTAATGTTTGCTCTTGCTTGGGTTTTTTCTCTTCTTTTTTCGCTACCTGCTCGACTTCCATTTCGGCCACGACAACAGGCAGATCGCGCTTGTTACCTTTACGCAGAACCGTCAGCGTTGATTTTGAACCGGGTTTGGTATTACCCACCAGACGCGGCAGATCACCGGATTTTTCAATCACTGTGCCATTGAAATTGGTGATGATGTCACCCGCTTCAACACCCGCTTTTTCAGCCGGACTGCCTGGCTCAACCCGAGCAACTAACGCACCCTGTGGACGCGGCAAACCTAAGGACTCGGCCACGTCTTTGGTCACTTCACCAATCTGCACGCCGATTCGACCACGCACCACGCGACCGACCGATTTGAGTTGTTCGGATACGCGTATAGCCTCATCGATAGGCACCGCAAAAGAGATACCCATATAGCCACCGGAGCGGCTATAAATTTGCGAATTGATGCCAATGACTTCGCCGCGCATATTAATCAGCGGGCCACCCGAATTACCCGGATTAACCGCAACGTCGGTTTGAATCAGCGGTAAGTAATCACCGGTATCACGTGAGTTAGCCGAGATGATGCCCGCGGTTACGGTATTTTCTAAACCAAATGGCGAACCAATCGCGATCACCCACTCACCAACACGTATTTTGCTGGAATCGCCCATCGTTAAGCGTGGCAGATTAGTGCTATCAATTTTCACCAGTGCCACGTCGGTACGACGATCTGAACCGATGATTTTTGCTTTGAACTCGCGCTTGTCTGTGAGTGTTACGAAAACTTCATCAGCACCCTCAACCACGTGCGCATTCGTCAACACATATCCATCGGCAGAAATAATGAAACCCGAACCTACACCACGCGGTGTTTGTTGCTGATCATCGCCACCTTGTGGTCCACCCTTACGACCACGCGGTGATGGCTGCGGACGCTGGCCGCCGGGAGGCTGAGCTCCAGGTGGCTGACCAAAGAAACGACGGAAGAATTCTTGCATTTCCTCATCTTCACCCCCGGGCGCACCTTGACCTGGCTGCATGCCCTTGGCACGCTCAGTTGTTCGGATATTCACTACTGCCGGACCGACCTTGTCGACCAGATCAGTGAAATCGGGCAGCACGGCTGCGACAGCCGAGGAGGAAATGGAAACTCCCATGCCAAACGGCACGAAGGTAGTCGCTAAGGCGACAAAGGCGGCAGCTGAAAAACTGCCAAAAAGACGCTGCATTATTTTCATGGGATTTATTTGCTGTTAGAAGCAGAAAATTCAAGGGTGTCGGCTACTTGCCGGATGGCCACCATAGGCACTTCGCCGACAATGGTAAGCCAAAATTTCCCAATCCGCTTGCCGACCATATTCACCGCCCCTTCCTGCACCGGATTCTGGCTGCGAGCGGCTGACCAAGGCTCAATAAAGATTGAAATGCTCGCTAATCCATCAGAACATATGATCTGGACAACATCGCGTGCCTCACCTATGCCACTCTGCTTAGCCGCAATCACTCTGCGCTGAGCGGCCAGACGACTAAACCCTGCAGGCAGTCGAAAAGCCCAACCTGACACATCGGCTGGCCCAGAAACCGCGATCTCGGTCTGCCAGCCATGCGTCGCCATCACGCGTTCACGCAACCGTGAAGCGGGTAACGAACCAATAGTGACTTCGCTAAACCCGATCTGCGCGACGACATCGCCACGCTCGCTAATACTTTGCGCGCGCAGTAACAATCCGGAAGTCTGATCAAACCAAAACCGGTAGCCGTAGCGCAAATTATCGTTGGGCTGTAATTGCATCACCGTGGTGTTACGGCCAGCTACTCGATCTTTTTCTAATAATCGAAAACGATAATGATCCGTCAGTTGCGCATTACTAAACTGTGCAAGTCCCGGAAAGCTGCGTGCGCCTATCTGACGATCACTAATGATTCGTCGCTCACGCGGCAGATACCAAATAATTTCTTCGCCACGCCGCACAATTTCATTCGGTGGGCCATCAAGCATTTCAATCCGCTCAATGGCTTCTTTTGCTTTGTGCTTATGAATAATGCGCGATGTATGAAGCGATGGCCCTTGCTGATTGAGCAAAATACCTGAGTAATCAAGTCGCTCTGCAGCCTCTCTGGCACGCTCCACTGTGCGCCAGGGAGAGCTAGATTCGCCCGCGCAAGATTCTCCAACGATGAATGCAAAAAAGAGGAGATACCAGATACAACACGATCGACCAAACCAAGCTGAAACCATGAAATTATTTTTTGTTACTACCTAGAGGTTGAAGCCGGATGCCCAATCGCTCTTAGACCATATAAGGATGGACTAGAACTTTGGTGCCAAAGAATATAGTTCTGCAATTTTATTGAATCAGCGTTAGACGACTGCCTATCCACCACAACAAGCTCATCTGCTGATGTTGGTATCGATAGCGATGCAGAAACATGTGTCTCTGCTGGCCAATGAAATATCGTGGGTGCAATCACAAAACCAGTAAGCACCGCCGCTGCAGCTGCCGCAGTCGCCGGCCATTTGCTGAGCCTATGAATTCCACTTCGCTTTGGTAGCGCGATGAAGCTAGGCTCGTTGGCAAGTTGTATTGCTAACCGCTTGCTGAAATTGTTGGTTGGGTTGTATGCCATCTCTTCAGAGCGAAGTACATCACCAATGTGATGATAAATATCCCACTGCTCTCGACCCGACGCTTGATACACGGATGAGATTACTGATGGCAGCAGTTCGTTATCAAGCTCGCCGTCCATCAGCACAGAAATGAGTTGCTGGTTTTTTTGGTTTTTTTCCATTGCCCTACCTACTTTGTACGACGTAATTCAC
>CAINAY010000393.1 GCA_903846425.1 uncultured Noviherbaspirillum sp. | reverse complement strand
TTCTGATGTATCGACGACTGAGTTCTGATCAGAATTTTCTGATGGGCTCGGTGAGGAGACTTCGACTGACGAGTCGACTACATTCAATGATTTTGCATCAATAGGAACGATGGCACTATTTAATCCGCTGGTATCGGTTGTTGTGCTAGCGATTTCCACGGGTGTGTTCCAACCTTCACCTTTCATCAAGTCGTAAACTAAATCGCGATTTTGAGCAAAAAATCCATAAATAGCTTGCGATACCATGCTGGCATTTACCACATTCATGCCGCCGTGAATGAGTCTGTCGTATACGGCATTTCTACAAGCGCTTAGGAAAAATCGGATCGCAATTTTTTTACTCATGCGTATTGCTTCGGGTCTTTTGGGGCCGACACTTGGCCGAAGGATGTCAGCATCTGGTTTAGCAACGCCCCAACCATTCTGATGGCATACATACACGGCAGCGGCATTGCATGCGCCACGCACACCATTGGCGATAGCTCCAATAAGAAGTGGCCATATCAATTCCTTAAACTGATGGGTTTCGTGATCAAGCTGCATTTTTCCACTGAAGTAGCCATTCAGCAGAACGGTGGCAGCAAGATACGGAAGTAAACCGGCCATTGATGCGTAGACTTTGCCATTGAAATTTAAAGCATGTCGGTCTACCGATGGCCCCAAGCGTTCGAGTGAGGACTTGAAAAATTCAACGGTTGTCGCTTCTAAAACGACCCCTAAATTTTTGGGTGCCAGATTAACTGAGGGGCTGATATAGGTATCTAGCGACGTAATCGCACAAACCGAGGCTGCTGTACCAATAAGAAATATCGTAGCCTTGGAGGCATCAATGGCTAGGTCATCGTTAGGATTTTTCCTACAAAACTTAGCTAGTGAAACGGTAATAGCTAAAGCAGACCCGACTGCTAAGGCAGCGACGGGTTGATAAACACCGAGCGCAGCAATCGCAGCACCCGCTGTGGCACCAACCGCCGTGCAAGCGGCCACACCACAGTATTGAAGCATGGTGTCGCTGCCAATTTGTGCAGCCGCTAGTCGTTGAGATTGCAAGCCCCCAAAGACAGCACCCAGACCGCCTGCAACGATTTGGCAGGGAACACTGGCGGAAGCCACATAGGCCGCAGCGTTAAACAAGCCAAGTCCAAATGTACGTCCAAACATCTGACCCACAATATCCCGGCCGCAATGAGCCAGCATGGTCGTTTTGATGGATAAGGTAGGTTGTTTTACTGGGGTTGTGGTGGGTTGAGTAGTGGACTGTGTTGCGGGCTGAGTAGCTTGCTTAGTAGCGGTTTCATAGCTGGGGTAATACATGCCCATCGTATCGGGGCCAAGGTCGGTAATCATGATTGCAGCTCGCTCAATTCTTCCAGCAGGAAAAATGTTGAACGCCATTCAATCGCTTGAGCGGTAGCGCGCTGCAGACTTATCCATAATTGTTCTGCAGTGGAAAAAGCTAATTCAAAACCATAAACAGCCGCACCACTTTCCGGGTCGATAGCGAGATGCTCACCATGCTTGTGAGTGATGAGTAAATTAAGTTCAAGTAAGCGACGGTAAATAGTCGTGATCTGTGAAGGATCGGGCTGGCCTAGCTGTACATAAATAGCGAGACTGTTTTCGGCAATTCCCGAAAGTAGTGTTACTGGAATACCTTGGCAGGTGAGCGTGCCCGTATTTAGAATAAGCTCCAGTGAATCAGGTATGCCTGCAATGATGCAAAAATCATTAATTAAGGCGCGTTGTCTCGGTTTCCACATGGTGCAGTTCCTCTCATTATTGATTTAAAAAATTCAATGAGTTGGGTAACCGCTAAAACAAAATAATTCCAATTTCCTTTATAAAAATATTAATCAATTTGTAATGAAAACGTCATAAGAGAGTGCTACAAGTTTTTGATAAAAAAATGCCCCGTTTTATTAACGGGGCATTTTTATTTCGGATACTAAAAGAGCAGTTAGTCTTCTTTGCGCAGATGAGGAAACAAAATCACATCACGAATATTCGGTGAATCAGTAATAAGCATCATCAAGCGATCGATGCCGATGCCGCAACCACCTGTGGGCGGCATGCC
>CAINAY010000392.1 GCA_903846425.1 uncultured Noviherbaspirillum sp. | reverse complement strand
GCATCTGTGCGGGTAAGGGACTTCACCAGCACGATGGAGATTGCGAACCCGAGGGCTGAGGCAAGCGCAATCATCTGCCCGCTGTCAATCGCACCCGCATCGGGGCGCACGATCACTGCCACACCCACTAGCCCTAGCAGCACCGCGAACCACTTACGACTACTCATTCGCTCACCGAGAAAGACTACTGCCAGGGCCGCCGACCATATCGGCATGGTGAATTCAATGGAAACCACCTGTGCGAGCGGGATCAGTGTCAGGGCTACAAACCAACCATACTGCGCGGCATAGTGAACAGCATTACGCAGCGCGTGTTGAGGCAGATGTTCAGTTCGTACCGCGCTAAGACCGCCTGCTGCGCGTACAAGCGGCCAGAGCATTAGCATGCCCAGAGTAGAGCGAAGCAGCATGATCTGGAACACCGAGAGTTCACTCGCGGCCTCGCGCCCAGCGACGGCGATCACCACCATCAGCGTCAGCCAGCCGGCCATCCAGCCTGCGGCGCGAGTGGTTAGGTTATTGAAGCGGGACTGCATCAACGGGAGCATAGCTCAGCGGCTTTCCCTTGATTTCAGGCGATTGAGGGAGAGTTGTTTTGTAGCTCCGCCGGAAAAAAACGTCAGGAAAGTCTCGTGCAACCGTAATACCCGTAAAAAAACACCAACCTAAATCAGTGGCTTTTTCAGTATTGGTGGGCTTGACACGGCTTGAACCCGTTGCAGAGCCGCTTGCGTCAAGATTCTTGACGATCTCAACTAACTAAACTAACGTAAGCGTCCAGAGTAAAAATTGCCTCAATTACACAGTTTGTTACACATAATTAAAAAACAGGCTGCAAGCTTGGAAAAATCTGAAACCATTCGACGAGAAGATGGACTATTGGTTCTAGGCGACGTCGAAAATGTGAATAAATGAAACTTTTATATCGAATTCTGTTGCTAATGATTGCAACGCTTGTGTTGATTTTTGCTGTGTTGATAGGCAGTGCTTTTGTTTTGCTGTCTGCTATACGCTGGTTGTTTACTGGTAAAAAGCCGACCGTGGTCTTCTATGCACAAGCTTATCAACGCTGGAAACATATGGCGAAAAGTAATCCCCATTCAAAATATCCTGATGGGATCGTAATTGATGCAGAGGTTCGAGAAATCCCTCAACAGCAATTTCAAATCAACAAAAAAGACAACCATACGCTTTAAAGAAAATAAAAAGATAGATCAACAAATATGCATGAACTTCCGCCACTACCCTGCTATCTCAACGGGGCATTCATTGAGCTTAACAACGCCAAAATAAGCGTGATGGACCGTGGATTTATTTTTGGCGATGGCGTCTACGAAGTTGTTCCGGTCTATGGCGGCCAGCCCTTTCGCTTTGAACAACACATGATTCGACTGGAACGCAGCTTGGCGGAGTTGCGCATTGTCAATCCAATGAGTCGAACCGAGTGGGCCGCCATTGCATCCAAATTGATAGCTGACTATTCCCAATCTGCGAGTACAAGCGATCTCAATAGTGACCAAATAATTTACATCCAAGTTACCCGAGGTGTTGCAATGCGTGATCCCGTGATGCCGCAAAACATCTCACCAACGGTATTTGTCATGAGCAACAAGATGAGCGTCCCAAGTAAGGAAGAGCGGCAACATGGCGTAGCCTGCGTCACTACAGATGATTTTCGTTGGAAAAAAGCCCACATCAAAAGCACCAGCCTACTTGGCGCAGTGCTCTCGCGACAGATAAGCTTCGACGCTGGTGCCACCGAAACCGTGATGTTTCGCGATGGCTATTTAAGTGAGGCCGCCGCCAGCAATGTTTGGGTAGTAAAAAACGGTCATGTATTTGGGACACCCACGGACCACTTGGTGCTTGAAGGTATCCGTTACGGGCTGATTGAAGAACTCTGCCAGCAGCGGGGTATTGGTTTTAGTCTTCAACACATCAGCCGCAACGAGGTAATAAATGCAGACGAATTGATGCTGTCAAGCGCCAGTAAAGAACTGTTGGCTATCACCAGCTTGGACGCTCAGCCAGTAGGAAGTGGCCGTCCCGGCCCAGTATTTGAGCAACTGTACGCCGGCTACCAACTGGCAAAGCAATCTTGCCGCAGCAACGCCCGTTTGCCACTTAGCGCAATCTCTCATCGAAAATTAAAGTCCACCTAATTCAATGTCT
>CAINAY010000391.1 GCA_903846425.1 uncultured Noviherbaspirillum sp. | reverse complement strand
CGGATTTCCCAACGCCGAATGGGATGACGATTGCTGACTATCTGGTGGCACAGGCTAAAGCAGGTTTAGAAACGCGTTTGCTGCAGTTGTATCCGGATGAAAGTCAACGTCAAGACGAACGTGAGCGCTATGAATCACGGTTAATCTTTGAAACAGACACCATCATTAAGATGGGGTTTCCGGGTTACTTTTTGATAGTTGCCGATTTCATTCAATGGGCAAAACATCATGGCGTACCGGTTGGGCCAGGCCGTGGATCAGGTGCGGGTTCGTTGGTAGCGTATTCGTTGGGTATTACTGATCTCGATCCACTGAAATACAACTTACTGTTTGAGCGTTTTTTGAATCCTGAGCGTGTATCGATGCCGGACTTCGATATCGACTTCTGTCAGGAAGGGCGCGATCGCGTTATTCAATACGTGAAAGAGCGTTACGGTAAAGATGCTGTTTCTCAGATTGCGACTTTCGGCACCATGGCGGCTAAAGGCGCAGTCAGGGATGTGGGTAGGGTGCTGGATTTTGGCTACAACTTTTGTGATGGTATCTCTAAATTAATTCCTTTCAAACCCGGCAAACTGGTAACGATTGCCGATGCGCTGAAAGAAGAACCCCTCTTAAAAGAACGCCAAGAAAAAGAAGAAGAAGTACGGCAGTTGCTGGAGCTCGCTCAACAAGTTGAAGGCATAGCGCGCAACGTCGGTATGCATGCGGGTGGTGTGTTAATTGCACCGGGCAAGCTTACCGATTTTTGTCCGCTCTACACGCAAGGCGTGGATGGCGGAGTTATATCGCAACTCGACAAAGACGACGTTGAAGCGATTGGTTTAGTTAAATTCGACTTTTTGGGATTAACCACGCTGACCATCCTAGATCGTACCGTGCAAAACATTCGTGCCATGGATGACTCGATGGCAGACTTTAGTTTAGAGACCTTGGTACTAAACGATCGTCCTACCTATCAGTTGCTAACACAGGCAAAAACAGTCGCCGTGTTCCAGCTTGAAAGCCGCGGCATGCAAGGCATGCTTAAAGATGCGCGGCCGGATCGATTTGAAGACATCATTGCCCTGGTGGCCTTGTATCGTCCGGGCCCTATGGATTTGATTCCAGATTTTTGTCGACGCAAACACGGCGAACGATTCGATTATCCTGATCCGCGAACTGAGGCCATCCTCTCTGAGACCTACGGCATCATGGTCTATCAAGAGCAAGTGATGCAGATGGCGCAGGTGATCGGTGGCTATTCACTAGGCGGCGCTGACTTATTGCGTCGTGCTATGGGTAAAAAGAAACCTGAGGAAATGGCGCAGCATCGCCAAATTTTCCGTGATGGTGCAGCGAACAATGGTTTAACTGAACTGAAGGCCGATGAAATTTTCGACCTGATGGAAAAATTTGCAGGCTATGGTTTTAATAAATCACATGCTGCTGCTTATGCCTTGCTCTCGTATTACACCGCCTACTTAAAAACACATCATCCCGCCGCTTTCATGGCCGCCAACTTGTCGCTGGCCATGGATGACACGGACAAGATAAAAATTCTCGCTGAAGATGCGAGTGTTATTTGTGGCCTCACACTACTGCCACCTGACATTAATCAGTCAGAGTATCGCTTTACACCGGCGGCTGAGCCAGGTAAGAAAGCCGATCGTATTCGTTATGGTCTGGGTGCAATCAAAGGATCGGGCCAGAATGCGATTGAGGCGGTAGTCACTGCACGTAAAGAAAAGCCTTTCACCGATTTATTTGATTTTGTGCGTCGGGTAGATAAACGCCAGATCAATCGCCGTACGATTGAATCCCTGATTAAAGCGGGTGCATTTGATTGTCTGGGTGTTAATCGTGGTGTCTTGCTCGCATCCGTTGGTTTGGCGATGGAAAGTGCAGAACAAGCCGAAGCGTCCGTGCATCAGGTCAGTTTGTTTGATATAGCGGATAGCCAGTTTGATGATAGCCCTGAGTATGTGAACGTTCCTGAGTGGAGCGAAAAACAAAAACTCACCGAAGAAAAAACAGCTCTCGGATTTTATTTGTCCGGCCACTTATTTAATGCCTATGTAGAAGAGGCAGCGAAATTCGCGCGTACGCGCTTAGTTGATTTGAAGCCTGCCCGCGAGCCCAAACTTATGGCGGGTATTATTTCCGGCGTGCGTACCCAGATGACCCAGCGTGGCCGTATGCTGATTGTTACGCTGGATGACAATACCGCTCAAGTCGAAGTGACGGTGTATAGCGAAATTTATGAGGCGAACCGTTCTTTGTTTCGCGAAGATGAATTTTTAGCTGTGCAAGGCAAAGTCGCTGAAGATCGTTTTTCCGGCGGACTGCGCATTACCGCTGATCGAGTGATGGATATCGCGGCAGCGCGTGCGAATTTTGTTAAAGCTTTGCGCTTATCCATGAATGGTCAGGCTGATGCCGTTAAGCTGCGCGAATTAATTGCACCGTTTCAGCAAAATGAAGCTTCATGCCCTATCGTCGTTCAGTACCAAAAAAATGGTGCGCACGGCGAACTGCGCTTGTCAGACGATTGGCGAGTGCGCGCAGATGATGCCTTACGTGCCAAATTATCCGATTGGCTCAGCCCTGATAACGTTTGGTTTGAATATTGATGAGCATGTCTGCTACTTTCAGGCGTATTCTCAGCCTGCTATCCCCGTATAAATCACGTTTGCTGCTGGTGCTGGTCGCGATGTCAATAACTGCGGCAACAGAGCCTGCAGTCGCTGCCATGATGAAGCTGCTGCTGGATAAAGGTTTTTCAGAAGCGCGTAATTTTTCCTTATGGTTAGTGCCTCTTTTCGTCGTGGGTGTTTTTGTAATACGCGGGCTCTCTACGTTTACTACTACTTATCTGATGTCCGCTATTTCAGGACGTTTGATATCCACTTTGCGGCAGCAAATGTTCCGGCGTTTACTGGATGTTCCGCTCGATTTTTATCGCGACAATTCCACCGGAAAAATCATCAATGCCATGATGCTCGAGGTCAATCAAGTCCTCGACTTAATTCGTAGTGTAATGATCGTGGTGATACGCGATAGCCTGACCGTAATCGGGTTGCTGAGCTATTTATTTTGGCTGAATTGGAAGCTCACACTCGTCATCATTGTTCTGGGTCCAGTGATTGCCTTTGTTGTGCGAATCACTGCCCAGCGATTAAAACGTCTAATCGTTCAGAATCAAACCTTAAATGCTGAGCTCACCCAGACCATAGAAGAAACTACCCGTGCTCAGCATGTCATCAAGATTTTTGGCGGTCAGCAGTACGAATCTAGACGATTTGAGCAACGTTCTGAACGCTTGCGTGGGTTTATGTTGCGCGTGGCGAGCACGTCAGCCACCACTGAACCAATAACGCAGTTCATCAATTCTTTATCGGTCTCCGTCATCATCATGATCGCGCTCTCGCAAGCAGGTGATGGCAATATGACTGTGGGTGGATTCGCCTCGTTTATTACCGCCATGCTGATGACACTGACACCGCTGAAGCATTTGGCGGCCGTGAATGGTCCGCTGCAACGCGGGCTTGCCGCAGGATCCACTGTATTTGGCATTATCGACTCGGCCCCCGAGCGTGAGACGGGAGTGGTTTTGCATGAGCGAGCTTCTGGAAAATTAGATTTCGAGCATGTCGGTTTTAGCTATCCCAATCAAAAACAAGCAGCACTGTCGAATATTTCTCTGAACATTGCACCAGGTGAGACGATAGCATTAGTAGGTATGTCAGGCGGTGGTAAAACGACGCTAGTGAATTTAGTGCCTGAATTTTTTGCGCCCACCGAAGGACGTATTTTTCTTGATGGTCAACCCATTAGCGACATTGCATTAACTAGTTTACGTGCACAGATGGCGATGGTGAGTCAGCACGTGGTTTTGTTTGATGACACTGTTGCAGCCAACATTGCGTATGGAGATCCGCAACCTAATCGTCAAAAAATTGAGGAAGCAGCACGTGCGGCTCATCTATCGGATGTCATAGATAATTTACCCGAAGCTTATGAGACCATGATTGGTGATAACGGTATGCGTCTATCAGGTGGGCAGCGTCAACGTTTAGCGATTGCTCGAGCGATTTATAAAAATGCACCGATACTAATTTTAGATGAGGCTACATCGGCCTTAGATACCGAGTCAGAACGTGCAGTGCAGATGGCCTTAGATACGCTGATGAAAAATCGAACAACACTGGTTATTGCGCATCGACTGTCTACGATTGAACATGCCAACCGTATTGTTGTGCTTCAAGAGGGTAGGATTGCAGAGATAGGCAGCCATGCACAGCTGCTGGCAGTAAATGGCGTATATGCCCATTTATATCATTTGCAGTTTGCAGAAAATCCGTAAAACATGCCGTATTGCTGTCTGTTTT
>CAINAY010000390.1 GCA_903846425.1 uncultured Noviherbaspirillum sp. | reverse complement strand
GCTTTTAAACTCGCCGCTGCCAAACTGCCGCTGGCGACAACATTTGTAATACGCCAGGTTGGCCGATAAAAGGATAATTCATGAAAGCATCTGAACTCCAGGGCAAAGACGAAGCGTCGCTCAAAAAAGAGTTGAACGAGTTATTAAAAGCCCAATTTGGATTGCGCATGCAAATTGCAACGCAACAGCTGCAGAATACTGCTCAGCTTAAGAAAGTGCGTCGCGATATTGCACGCGTGAAGACCGTGATACATCAGAAGGACGGCCAATAATGAACGCGACAGAAAAAAAATCGCTCAAGCGTACACTGGTTGGCACGGTGGTTTCCGACAAGATGGATAAGACGGTTACTGTGTTGATCGAACGTCGTGTGCGTCATCCTTTGTACGGCAAGATCATTGTTCGTTCGAACAAATATCATGCTCACAATGAAGGAAACGTGGCGAAATCAGGCGACACCGTAGAGATTCAGGAAGGTCGCCCAATATCGCGCACCAAATCCTGGACAGTTACTCGCGTTGTGCAGGAAGCCCAGGCAGTCTAACGCTTGCATGTACTGCAATCTTTAGTGCATAATGTTGGGCTTCGCTCAGGTTTGATTGAAAAGCTGAGCTAGTAGTAAAGAATTCGTAACTTTTTTGTCAACCCAATCAGCATTTCCTAGTTCGGGATGTGTTGGCGGGACCAAGACTGATCGTCGAGCGGCCCATCCGGGGCCGGGGACGGATTAAGTTGGGAAAGAGAAATCATGATTCAAACTGAAAGCCGGCTAGAAGTAGCCGACAACACTGGTGCACGTGTCGTTATGTGCATCAAAGTGCTTGGTGGTTCTAAGCGTCGCTACGCTGGTATTGGCGATGTGATTAAGGTCACTATCAAGCAAGCTGCTCCCCGCGGTCGTGTAAAAAAGGGTGAAATTTACAACGCTGTCGTGGTGCGCACCGCTAAAGGTGTTCGTCGTCAGGATGGCTCGTTGGTACGCTTCGATGGTAACGCAGCCGTTTTGCTGAATGCCAAGCTCGAGCCTATCGGCACGCGTATTTTTGGACCGGTTACTCGTGAGCTGCGCACTGAGCGCTTCATGAAAATCGTGTCTTTGGCACCAGAAGTTCTGTAAGGAGCCGTCATGGAGAAGATCCGTAAAAATGATGAAGTCATTGTCCTAACGGGCAAAGACAAAGGTAAGCGTGGCTTAGTTCAACAGCGCGTCGACGCACTACATGTGGTGGTCGAGGGTGTGAATGTGGCCAAGAAGGCAGTCAAGCCTAATCCGATGACAGGCGCGGTAGGTGGCATAGTGGATAAAACCATGCCTATTAACGTGTCCAACGTTGCGTTGTTTAACGCAGCAACCGGTAAGGCTGATCGTGTTGGCGTAAAGGTCGTTGATGGTAAGCGCGTTCGCGTTTACAAATCGACTGGCGAAGTTGTGAAAGCGTAAAAATCATGGCCCGTCTACAAGCAATTTATAAAGAGAAGATCGTTCCTGATCTGACCACAAAGTTTGGTTATAAATCGGCGATGGAAGTACCGCGTCTGACCAAAATAACCCTGAACATGGGTTTATCCGAAGCTGTCGCTGATAAGAAAATCATTGAGCACGCAGTCGGCGACATGACTAAGATTGCTGGTCAAAAGCCAGTGGTTACTAAGGCTCGCAAAGCGATCGCCGGATTCAAAATTCGTGAGGGTTATCCGATCGGTTGTATGGTGACTCTGCGTGGTGCACGCATGTACGAATTTCTCGATCGACTCGTCACTATTGCTTTTCCTCGCGTGCGTGACTTCCGCGGTGTGTCTGGTAAAGCATTTGATGGCCGTGGTAACTACAACATCGGGGTGAAAGAGCAAATCATTTTCCCTGAAATTGAGTACGACAAGATTGATGCATTGCGTGGAATGAATATCAGCATTACCACGACTGCCAAGACCGACGACGAAGCGAAAGCCTTGCTCGCCGCATTTAAATTTCCGTTCAGAAACTGAGGCTGCCATGGCAAAACTGGCACTGATTAACCGTGAACAAAAGCGCGCTGCACTGGTGAAGAAATACGCCGCCAAGCGTGCTGAGTTAAAAGCCATCATCGACGACCAGTCGAAATCGGAAGAGGAGCGCTACGAAGCTCGCCTGAAGTTGCAGGCGTTGCCACGTAACTCCGCTCCGACCCGTCAGCGCAATCGTTGCGCATTGACTGGGCGTCCGCGCGGCACATTCCGTAAATTCGGTTTGGGTCGTATCAAGCTCCGTGAGATCGCTATGCGTGGCGAGATTCCGGGTATGACTAAAGCTAGCTGGTAATAGGAGAATAATCGATGAGTATGAGCGATCCTATCGCCGATATGCTGACCCGTATCCGCAATGCCCAAAGTGTGAACAAGGTGTTTGTTGTTATGCCTTCTTCCAAGCTGAAAGTGGCGATTGCCCGCGTGTTAAAAGACGAAGGCTATATCGAAGAATTCAATATCGTAGACCATGCTGGTAAGCCAGAGCTGCGTATTGAACTTAAATATTATGCAGGTCGCCCGGTGATCGAGCGTATCGAGCGTGTATCTCGCCCTGGACTTCGCGTATACCGCGGCAAAGGCGATATACCGACCGTTATGAATGGTCTAGGTGTCACCATCATTTCTACGCCTCAGGGCGTAATGACTGATCGCAAAGCGCGCGCTACCGGTACCGGCGGCGAGATTCTTTGCTACGTGGCTTAAAGGGAGAAAGCATATGTCTCGTGTAGGTAAAATGCCAATCCCAGTTCCCGCTGGTGTAGAAGTGACGATTGCCGCTGAAAAAATTAGCGTCAAAGGTCCACAGGGAACCCTGTCGCTGCCTCTAACTGGGCAGGTGACGATCAAGAATGAAAGTAACACGCTGACTTTTGCTCCCGCTGATGAATCACGCGAAGCAAATGCGATGTCTGGAACGGTGCGTGCATTGGTTAACAACATGGTGAATGGTGTTAGCAAGGGTTTTGAGAAAAAGCTGTCTCTCGTCGGCGTGGGTTTCCGTGCTCAGGCGCAGGGCGATAAGTTGAACCTATCCTTAGGTTTTTCTCATCCTATAGTGCACTCCATGCCTACTGGCGTTAAGTGCGAAACACCGTCACAGACCGAAATTATCATCAAGGGTATCGATCGCCAAAAAGTGGGTCAGGTCGCTGCTGAGGTTCGTGCCTATCGCAGCCCCGAGCCATACAAAGGTAAGGGCGTTCGCTATGTGGACGAGGTTGTAGTGATTAAAGAAACCAAGAAGAAGTAAGGGTTGAACATGGACAAGAAAGCATCCCGTCTACGCCGTTCCCGTCAAACGCGCGCGAAGATTGCAGAACTCAAGGTAAATCGGCTTGCTGTGCACCGTACCAATCTTCACATCTACGCCAGCATCATTGGCCCAGATGCAAAAGTGTTGGCCAGTGCATCAACTGCCGAAGTCGAAGTGCGCCAAGAGTTAGCAGGCAAATCAGGCAAGGGTGGTAATACGGCTGCTGCCGCGCTAGTTGGAAAGCGCGTAGCAGAAAAGGCGCTCAAGGCGGGTATCGCTGAAGTGGCGTTTGATCGTTCAGGTTTCCGTTACCACGGCCGTGTTAAGGCTGTGGCTGAAGCGGCCCGTGAAGCTGGTCTGAAGTTCTAAGGAAAATTCACCATGGCAAAGATGCAACAAAAAATGCAAAGCGACAAGCCTGATGATGGCATGCGCGAAAAAATGATCGCGGTCAATCGCGTAACTAAAGTCGTTAAGGGTGGTCGCATTATGGGCTTCGCTGCGCTGGCTGTAGTTGGTGATGGCGACGGACGCATTGGCATGGGCAAGGGTAAGTCAAAAGAGGTGCCTGTTGCTGTACAAAAAGCGATGGAAGAAGCTCGTCGCAAGATGGTTAAAGTATCGCTTCGCAATGGTACGTTGCACCACACTGTGCATGGTCGCCATGGCGCGTCTTCCGTGATGATGATCCCTGCCAAAGAAGGTACGGGTGTTATCGCTGGTGGTCCAATGCGCGCGATTTTTGAAGTGATGGGTGTTACTAACGTTGTAGCTAAATCAAATGGCTCAACAAACCCTTACAACATGGTGCGCGCGACTATCAATGGTCTCGCAAAAATGAGCACCCCTTCCGAGATCGCTGCCAAACGTGGCAAGACGGTCGAAGAAATCCTTGGTTGAGGCGAACGACATGGCAAACACAGTCAAAGTAAAGCTCATTAAAGGCTTGATCGGAACTAGAGAAACTCATCGTGCGACAGTGCGGGGTCTGGGATTGCGCAAAATCAATTCAGTCTCTGAGTTGGAAGACACTCCAGCAGTCCGCGGCATGATCAACAAAGTATCGTATCTCGTGAAAGTAGTGTCGTAAGCAGCGCTTGCGATCGGAGAAATCATGGAACTCAACACAATTCAGCCTGCAGATGGCGCCAAACATGCAAAACGTCGCGTGGGTCGTGGCATTGGCTCAGGTTTAGGCAAGACTGCTGGTCGTGGCCACAAAGGTCAAAAATCACGTGCGGGTGGTTTTCATAAAGTAGGCTTCGAGGGCGGTCAGATGCCGCTGCAACGTCGCTTGCCTAAGCGTGGTTTTAAATCACAAATGAAACCGTTTAAAGCAGAAGTGCGCTTGTCCGAGCTGGAAAAAATGCCTGTGAACGAGATTGATGTGCTGGCTTTGAAAAAAGCTGGCATCGTTTCTGAATTAGCCCGCGTAGTGCGAGTGATCAAATCAGGCGAACTGACTAAGAAAATTGTCATCAAGGGTTTGATCGCAACTGCTGGTGCGAAAGCAGCTATTGAAGCTGCTGGTGGATCAGTAGAGTAAGAGCGGAACAGGCCAGGGATCAGTGGCAACCACTTCAAAATTAGCAAAAAGTGCGGCAAGCGGTTTCCCGTGGTCGCGCTTGTGGTTCCTGCTAGGTTCATTGATCGTATTTAGGATAGGCGCGCACATTCCTGTACCTGGAATTGACCCCGTCCAGTTGGCTGCATTATTTAATCAAAATCGTGGTGGCATCCTTGGCATGTTCAACATGTTTTCAGGTGGTGCGTTGTCGAGATTTACGATTTTCGCGCTGGGCATCATGCCGTACATCTCAGCGTCGATCATCATGCAGTTGCTGTCGGTGGTGTCGCCGCAGCTAGAGGCATTAAAAAAAGAAGGCGAATCAGGTCGCCGCAAGATTACGCAGTACACCCGTTATGGCACTTTAGTACTAGCTACTTTTCAAGCAGTCGGTATTGCCATCGCGCTTGAGTCGCAGGCAAGGTTAGTGATTGATCCGGGTATGGCATTTCGCTTTACCACTGCCGTAACGCTGGTAACGGGCACTATGTTTTTAATGTGGTTGGGTGAACAGATTACTGAGCGTGGTCTCGGTAACGGTATTTCGATCATCATTTTTGCTGGTATTGCAGCGGGTCTGCCAAGTGCTTTAGGTGGATTGTTTGAACTGGTTCGTACTGGATCGATGAATGCGTTAAGCGCGATTTTTATCTGTCTGGTTGTAGCCTTGGTGACTTACTTGGTGGTGTTCATCGAGCGAGGCCAGCGAAAAATACTCGTGAATTATGCAAAGCGTCAGGTAGGTAATAAGGTGTATGGCGGCCAAAGTAGTCATTTACCGCTGAAATTGAATATGGCTGGAGTGATTCCGCCGATTTTTGCTTCATCGATTATTTTGTTTCCTGCGACGATTACTAGTTGGTTTACCTCTGGTGAGGCCGATAGCGTTGTAGTTAGATTTTTGAAAGATTTGTCAGCATCATTGGCTCCCGGTGAGCCGGTTCATGCATTGTTGTATGCAGCTGCAATTATTTTCTTTTGCTTCTTTTACACAGCACTGGTGTTTAACAGCAAAGAGACGGCAGATAACCTGAAGAAAAGTGGTGCTTTTGTACCGGGTATCCGTCCAGGTGAGCAGACCGCGCGTTATATCGATCGCATTCTGACTCGTCTGACGTTAGCGGGCGCTGTGTACATAACGTTGATTTGTTTGTTGCCTGAGTTTTTGATAGCGCGCTGGAATGTGCCGTTTTATTTTGGTGGCACTTCGTTGCTGATCATCGTGGTGGTAACGATGGATTTTATGGCACAGGTACAAAATTATGTAATGTCGCAGCAATACGAATCTCTGCTGCGTAAGGCGAATTTCAAAGGCGGCATAGCGTCGCGTTGATATTAGAGACTACGTACTTTATATGTCCAAGGATGACGTAATACAGATGCAAGGTGAGATTCTTGAAAATCTCCCAAATGCAACCTTTAGGGTCAAACTGG
>CAINAY010000389.1 GCA_903846425.1 uncultured Noviherbaspirillum sp. | reverse complement strand
CGCACTGAATTTTTATCATCGTAAAAGTGCCATACAAGGCCCAGTATCGGTTATTGAGATCATGACTAAGCACAGCACAGGATTCACTGTATAGATGAGATGAATTCAAATCGGGGCTAAAAAATCACGCTCGATAAGATAGATTCAAAGCCAGGCACACAAAAAATAACGCCGGCTGGGGGAGACAAAACGCATGAATACACAGCACGCTGATTTACCGCAGCGCTTTAATTTTGCGCATCATATTCTGACGCTAAATCAAAGCAGAAAAAATAAACTCGCCTTTCGCGATGATCATCGTGAGATGAGTTATGGCGAACTCGATTTGAAAATTCGCCAGTTCGCTGCCGGTCTATTGGCTCATGGTGTACAACCTGAACAACGCATTCTGCTGGTCATGCACGACAGCATTGATATGCCGGTCGCATTTTTGGGTGCGCTGTTTGCAGGAGTGATTCCGGTTCCCGTCAATACGCTGCTACCTGCTGATAACTATGCCTACATGATCAAGCATAGTGAAGCCAAGATAGTTGTTGTCTCTGAGGCTTTGCTCGCCACGGTGAAAGAAGCGTTAACTCTAGTAAATCAGACGATTCCCGTCGTGGTTACAGGTCAGGCCGCAAGCAGTACCGAAATTTCTTTCAGCGCTCTGCTCGATGCTGATCCACTGGCTATCGATGAACATGCGGATACGCACGCTGATCAATTTGCATTTTGGTTGTATTCCAGCGGCTCGACCGGTCAACCCAAAGGCGCTGTACATACCCATGCCAATTTGTACTGGACAGCGGAGTTATATGGCAAACCCGTACTAGGCTTGACTGAGGATGATGTCGTTTTTTCTGCTGCAAAATTATTTTTTGCATATGGCTTGGGTAATGCGCTGACCTTCCCGCTCTCTGTCGGTGCATCGACGCTATTGATGGCTGAACGCGCAACACCGGCTTCGGTGTTTGAGCGCTTAGTCAACCATCAACCCACAATTTTTTATGGCGTACCTACCTTGTATGTCGCTATGCTTGCCGCTGCTGATTTACCAAAGCAATCTCAAGTCGCTCTGCGACTATGTGCATCAGCGGGTGAAGCGCTGCCGCGCGAGATCGGCGAAAAATTTAGTACGCATTTTGGTTGCGATGTGTTGGACGGCCTCGGCTCTACCGAAATGCTGCATATCTTTTTATCGAATCGAACGGGTCAGGTGCGGTACGGCACAACGGGTACGCCAGTGCCGGGTTATGAAATGGAATTGCGTGATGAGTTAGGTCATGCTGTATCGGTGGGCAACGTAGGTGATCTGTATATTAAAGGCCCCAGTGCTGCACACTTGTATTGGACTGATCGCACTAAATCAATCGCCACCTTTCAAGGGCAGTGGGTAAAAAGTGGTGATAAATATAGTCGCGATGAAGAGGGATACTACATCTACGCTGGCCGAAGTGACGACATGCTGAAAGTCAGTGGTCAATATGTCTCACCGATAGAAGTTGAATCCGCACTAATGGGGCATGACGCGGTTTTGGAATGCGCTGTTGTTGGTAAATCCGATGGGCAAGGACTGATTAAAACGAT
>CAINAY010000388.1 GCA_903846425.1 uncultured Noviherbaspirillum sp. | reverse complement strand
GTATTAAATGGTTGACCGTGTTCTGCGTGAAAAATCAGTTCTTGAGCGAGATTAGCCATAGTTAAGCTCCTGTTTAATAGCTTTGTTCGAAGTTAAGGTTAATTGCATCAACGCAATCTTCCTGGACACGACCTATTAAGCAAAACGAATGCCAGCTTTAGAAATGCTCAGAACTGTCGATACAGCGACGTTTTTTCTTGCTTTCAAACCCTGAAAAACCAAGCTAAGTAAAGAAAATCAGGTCATAAGAAACGATGACAGCCGCTAACGGCAAACCATTGCCCACATGATTGCCGCAGCGGCAGGTGCTTGCCACCGATTTGCCACCCCACCTAGCCTGGTAACAAAACTAACCCGCACCCATCCGCATAAACAACTATTAGCAAGTGCAGGGCCAGGATCGAGCAAAAATGGCATGTTTCCTGCTTATAAACGCGCGCGAGAGGCAGGCTTCCAGGCTGAATACAAAAAATACAGCTGAAGTGACTAAAGGAATGGTCAGCCGAACCGACATATAACAAAACTAGGAACAACTTATGGCCACCTCTTCAGTCAGCTCAGCCACATCGGCAACCAGCGCCGCGGCTAATAATTTGTCGGCTCAACAGCAGGCTCAAGCCGCTAACAAGGCTAACGCCCAAGCTATCCTCACTTCTCTGAATGCCGGCTCAGGCGTGAATGTCGCTAACCTCGCTCAAAGCTTGGTCGACGCTGAGGGAGCTCCGCAAAAAAATCTGATTAACGCCAAGATCACCAAAAACGAGAGCAAAATTAGTGGTCTCTCCTCGGTGATGTTCATGATGTCAGAGTTAAAAACTAAGCTCACCGCGCTGAAAGACCGCGACAGCTTCAACACCGTCAACGCCAGCAATAGCAATACCAGCGCGATATCGATCACCGCCTCCCCTTCCGCCAGCGTAGGGTCGCATCAAATACAAATCAACTCCGTCTCTGCAGCGCAAAGCAGTATTAGCGCCGGTTTCGCCAGCAAAACAAGCTCCCTGAATGGTGGTAGCCCATTCAGCATGACGATTGAACAAACCAACAAAGGCGGTATTTCCGTTGGCACTGCCGTTGCAGATAACACCAACACCGCGTCGATTTCTGGGGTGAGCTTTGGTACCAAGCCAGCGATTGATGACTTTAGTAATTTCTTAGTCACGATTGACGGCGTGACGATGAATCTGACGCCGAATCCTGCCAACGCGACCCTGGCTGATCTAGCGTCTGACTTGCAAGCTCAATTACGCGCCAAAGATAGTGGCTCAACAGATTTGACTGTTTCGGTATCGAACACTAATCAACTCGACATTACCTCAGCCACCTCCAGTCGCGTGATTAGTTCAGTCTCGCTAACCAGCGCGGCTGCATCTATGGGAACGCCAACATCAACCAATAGCAGCTTCGCTGTGATTGGTGATGTAAAGTTTTCGAGCAATGCATCGGTCACCGACTTTAAGAATTTTTCAGTTGAAATCGATGGTAAGTCCTACAGCTTTGCTCCCAAGCCAGCGACGGCAACCATGGATGATTTGGCGACGAACATTCAATCGCAATTACGCGCACTCGATGGCAGCAGTGATTTAAATGTTACGGTGACGAATGGCAATCGACTTGAAATTACCTCGACAAAAACATCACGCGTCATCAATGCGCCAAAACTATCGAACCAAGCAACCATCAATTTAAATCCGGGCGCGAATGGTGGAACTTCCACTGGTGCGGCTATAGCAGGCGCAGCGTTTGGCACCTCGCCTAACGTAAATGATTTCAGTAAATTTGATATCAACATTGCTGGTAAAGATTGGTCAATTATTCCCCTGCCTGGTACGCCTACTCTTGCCGCATTAGCTGAAAATATCCAAAGTCAGCTGCGCATTGTGGATGGTTCGAACGACATGAGCGTTAGCGTAGCGAGTGACGGCACCACTCTGCAATTTACGTCATCAAGTAATCGCGCTATCACTGGTGCAAAACTTACTCCGAAAACCTACGCCGACACACCTGAAGGTATGGTGTCAGCGATTAATTCATCGGGTCAGGGTTACAAGGCGCAATTAGTGAATGATGGTAGTGCCCGCCCCTTCAAAATCATGATTACCGGCGAAGCCGGATCGACTGAAACTTTTACGCTGTCGACGAATAGCACCACCGCATTAAATTTTTCTAATATCACCGCAGCGTCGGATGCCAACGTGACGGTGAATGGTGTGAGCTTCACACGCAAGACGAATACGATCACGGATGTGG
>CAINAY010000387.1 GCA_903846425.1 uncultured Noviherbaspirillum sp. | reverse complement strand
GTTTCCATGATGTCGTCGCGATGGTGACCTAAAGCTATTTTTGTCGCGCCTAATTCATCGGCGACGCGATACAAGATGCCACGACGCAGACGAGAGCATAGTGAGCAGGTGGTTTTACCTTCGGGAATAACGCGTTTGACGATGCTGTAAGTATCTTGATTTTCAATATGAAACGGGACGTTTATGCTGCGCAGATAATTTGGTAATACGTCGGCGGGAAAATTCGGCTGTTTTTGATCGAGATTTACGGCGACGATATCAAAGTGTATCGGCGCGCGTTCACGTAGCGTGAGCAAAATATCTAACAGCGCATAGCTGTCTTTGCCGCCAGAGAGGCAGACCATTACCTTGTCGCCCTCTTCAATCATCTTAAAGTCGCCAATAGCTTCGCCAACGAGCCGACATAGTCGCTTATGTAGCTTATTATTTTCGTAAGCGATTTTTTCGGCTTGCTTGAGGCTGGTTGAAGTTGACGTGGCGATCATTTCATCTCTCTTTGATATGAAAGACTTCGACGCCGACAGACTCGCAATCGGGATAGACATCGGGCTTTTCTGTTGAGATGAGAACGCCTCTGACTTTAGGATGTTTCAGCAGTAAATGAGCTATTTCATCGCATAGCGTTTCTTGTAGTTGTACGTGCCCTTTGCCGACCTGCGTTTTGATAGTCTCGCGTATGAAATCATAATCAACGACCTCGTCAAGCTCATCTTGAGTGGGTGTTGAATTTAAAAGAGGAATGAAAAGTTCCACATTAAAAAGCACTCGTTGTTCGCTGACTTTTTCAAAATCATGAACGCCGATATTGCTCATGATGTTGTAGTTGCGCAGGAAAAGGCGGCGACAATCAGATAATTCGGGATGTGATAGTAAAGAAGGCATAAATTCGTTAAAAGTAGTAATTACTGCGATTTTCACTTAGTGAGAAACATAACATCGCGATGTAGTGGTGTGAGATGTTGTCCGCCATCTACAACTAAGACGGTGCCCGTGACTGCTTTGGCATTGGCGAGATAGCAAACGGCATCGACAATATCGTCCGGTGTGCTGCTTTTGCCCAGCGGTGTTTTGCGATGAGCATTGGTAAATTCGGTTTCACTTTGATCGCCTGAAACTAACGTCAGTCCCGGGGCTAGTCCGACCACGCGCAGCTTAGGTGCTAGGGACTGTGCGAGCATGGTGGTGGCAGTTAGTAATGCGGATTTGGATAGCGTGTATGACAAAAAATCCGGATTCATGTTGTAGAGCTTTTGATCAAGTAGATTGATGACGACGGACTGCTCACCATCCGGTGTTGTTTCATACAAGGCCTGCGCAAGCAGTATGGGCGCAGCGAGATTGGTGTGCATGTGCGCATTAAGCGTGGCTATTGAAAACGTTTCAGCGTCGTCATACTCAAACAACGATGCGCTGTTAACCACGCATGAAATGCGGCCGAGTGCTTGCGTGGATTGCTCAATTAATTTGCGAGTCGACGTTTCATCCGACAGATCGCAAGCCAACGCGACGGCTTCTCGCCCGATGGCTTTGATGGCATCGACGGTGGCGAGCGCTTCAATTTCGGATGAGTGGTAGTGCACCACGATATCCCAGCCATCAGCAGCGAGTCCGCAGGCGATCGCGCGCCCCAGTCGCTTAGCTGCGCCGGTGACTAAAGCCGTCCGCTGGATATTATTGGGCTTCATGGGTGCTGATGATGATGTGCGTTTATCTAAGTAGTTAAAAAGTTTCCCCATTACTTGGGGCAGGTTTCTCTACAATAGTGAGATGCAATTACCTGTTCCTTCTTCTGATGCTTTGCTAGTGTCACGTGCACTGGAATCCCTGATTCGAGAAGAAATCCGTGCAAGTGAGCACTGGATTTCTTTTGCTCGTTTTATGGAACTCGCGTTATATGCCAAGGATCTCGGTTATTACTCGGGCGTTGCGACTAAGCTAGGCAAAGGCGGTGATTTTACAACTGCGCCTGAAATAACGACTTTGTTCGGCGCCACGTTGGCGAGTTTCGCTGTATCACTCAGCTTGCCTGAGCCGCTAAGGGTACTGGAGTTTGGTGCTGGTAGTGGCAAATTGGCTGAAGATTTTCTGCATGCGGCACGTGAATTGGGCTTGGAAGTTGCGGATTACTTCATTCTGGAGCTTTCCTCGGATTTGCGTGAGCGGCAGCAACAGCGGCTTGCAGGAGAGCGGCAGGTATCTTGGCTTGATACCCCACCCAACTCGTTTACGGGTCTGATTTTTTGTAATGAAGTGCTCGATGCGATGCCTGTGCCCTTGATGGTTCGTAAGAATAGTCAATGGTGGGAGCGTGGAGTGGCCATCGATGGTGATCAGTTTGTGTTTGCTGACAGACCGGTCGATCAAGCTCTATGTGCTCACATACCTGACGTGGCTGATCTGCCAGAGGGCTATCTCACGGAAGTTCACCCCCGCCAAGAGGGATTTGTGCGTTTATTGGGGGATATGCTGCAAGCGGGTGAGGGTGGTCTGGCGGTCTTGATTGACTATGGTTTTCCGGCGCGCGAGTACTATTTGCCGCAACGGTCTGGCGGCACCTTGATGTGTCATTACCGGCACCATGCGCATGGTGATCCCTTTCTGCATGTCGGTTTGCAGGACATTACGGCGCACGTCGATTTCACAGCTTTAGCACGTACTGGGTTGGAGAACGGTCTGGAAGTGGCCGGTTATATGAGTCAGGCGGCTTTTTTACTCAGCGCTGGCTTACCGCAATGGCTGGAAAAAAGCCGGCCCGAGGATGCCGCTTTATGGCTGCCGCTGGCAAATGCTGTTCAAAAGCTGACGTCACCTGCTGAGATGGGTGAACTTTTCAAGGTGCTGTTGCTGGCTAGCCGGGTTGAGCTTTCGGAGTCGATAATAAATAGCGATCAGAGCTATCGATTATGATTAAATGTAAGTATTCACTCATCAAGGGAAATAGATGATTCGATGGTTGGTGATCATTTTCCTTGTGCTGACCGTGTTTTCTTCCTTGCTGCCTTGGCTGGAGCGATTGGGTATTGGTCGCTTGCCGGGTGACGTGAGGTTTAGTCTTTTTGGTAAGAAGATATTTTTACCATTTGCCTCAACTATTTTGATTTCTTTGTTTGTTGCATTGATTTCTAGATTTATCTAAGGGGCCACAGTGATTCGCTGGGTTTTAGTCATTTTTGTGTTGTTTGCCGTCTTTTACCCACTTTTACCGATACTTGATAAATTTTGGGTAGGCAGAGTGCCGGGCGATTTCCGGTTTCGGTTCCGTGGAATTATCTTTTGTTTGCCTTTTGGCTCTGCTTTTATCTGGTCCGTGGCAGCTTTTCTTGTGGCAACGATTGTTCGTATGCTCTGAATCTGAATAACCTAGCCCAATACCTCTAAATCCTTCAGAAAGCCTTGTGAAAACAAGGGTTACGGGATTAATCCAATTGACAAAACCATAGCCTTCCCCTATAGTGATTGGTTCCCTGCGGAGGGGTGGCCGAGTGGTTAATGGCAGCAGACTGTAAATCTGCCCTCTTGCGAGTACGCTGGTTCGAATCCAGCCCCCTCCACCAGGTAAAAGTTGTTAGCGGTTTTATGGAAGAGTTGAGCAGTGGCAGTGGCCGAAGTTGGTCGCCCTTGCGGGTGTAGCTCAATGGTAGAGCTGAAGCCTTCCAAGCTTATGACGAGGGTTCGATTCCCTTCACCCGCTCCAAAGTTTTTATGGTTGGACGCCTCGGTATTAGTGAGGCGGACGGCAGGCAAGCCCTTTTAGCTCAGTGGTAGAGCACTCCCTTGGTAAGGGAGAGGCCACGTGTTCAATCCACGT
>CAINAY010000386.1 GCA_903846425.1 uncultured Noviherbaspirillum sp. | reverse complement strand
GCCTGACCCGCGACGAGTGATTGAATATGTTTTAGCTCAGCAGCTTGTGGCGAGATAGCATTATCGAAGGCGAGCGGGCCATCGAGTATGCCACCGGTGATTTGTCCGCGATCTGCCATCTTACAAAGCGCAGCAGCTTCTAAGGTAGACGGCATGCTTGAGTTGACGGTTTCTACGGCGGCCAGAATGGCGACTTTAGGTTCTTTGATGCCCATGATGTGAGCAAAGTCTATGGCATTTTTAACGATATCAACTTTGTCATCTAATGTTGGTGCAATGTTTAATGCCGCATCAGTAATACATAGCGGCTTGGGATACATCGGCACTTGGAATCGATATACATGGGACATTCTGCGACCAGTACGCAGCTTGGGTTGCATTAAGACTGCATGAATCAATTCATCGGTGTGCAAGCTACCTTTCATCAAAGCTTCGACTTCATGATCAGCCGCCATTTGGGCGGCTACATCAGCGGCTTCGTGGCTATGCTGAACGTTGATAATACGAATGCCAGATAAATCGATGTTTGCTTTTTCGGCGATAGCTCGCACTTTTTTTTCTGGCGCAATGATGATGGCGTTAATTAAGCCAGCGTGTTGGGCATCCATAGCGCCGCGTAATGATTCTTCATCGCAGGGATGTACTACACCGCAGGTCACCGCTTCCAGATGAGCGCCCAAGCTAAGTAGCTGGGTATGTTGTTCGTGAGGATTCGATAAGCTAATTTTCGGCGCATGAATTTTTGGTATACGCAGCTTTGTCGTCGGTGCGAGTACGCGAGCTACTCCGGATAGGACTCGGTCACCTTTTTGATTGACGAGTGAGCAATCAAGTTCGATGGAATATTTTTCGTCGTTTTTTGACTTGCACGTGACCGTCACGGTTAAGGTGTCGCCGATTCGTACAGGCCGACTGAAGTGCAGAATTTGTTCCAGATAAATCGTGCCAGGGCCGGGGAATACGGTACCCAGTACCGTTGAAATTAACGCACCGCCCCACATGCCATGACCAATAATTCCGTGAAATAGCGTTTGACTGGAATACACCGGATCCATGTGAGCAGGATTGATATCCCCTGAAACGGCTGCAAAGGCTTTGATATCGTCGGGTGTCAGGGTGCGTGTGATTTCAGCGCTGTCACCGACGTCAATTTCAGAGTAGATAAAATTAATCAGCCATTCATCGTTGGCATTGTCAGCAGTTATTTTGATATTTTTCATGATCTAAGCTTAAGAAACAGCATGGCATCCTGCATCGACGTAAATAGTTTGTCCTGTCATACCACTTGAGGCATCGGAGGATAAGAAAACCGCTAAATTAGCAATCTCTTCTAAGGTAACTAATCTCTTGAGTGGTGCCACGGACTTGCTATGTTCAAGTAATTCATCGAACGACTTAATACCCGAAGCAGCGCGCGTCATGATAGGGCCGGGTGAGACTGCATGAACACGAATAGCTTGTGATCCTAATTCAATCGCCATATATCTGACGAGCGATTCTAGTGCTGCTTTGACGGGGCCCATCAGACCGTAGTGTGGAATTGCACGTTGAGCACCTAAATACGTCATGGTGATCAAACT
>CAINAY010000385.1 GCA_903846425.1 uncultured Noviherbaspirillum sp. | reverse complement strand
GCAGCGAATGCGCAGCAGCGCTTTCAAAACGCGGGTATTAGCAACCGAGCACAAGCCCATGGCGGTAATTTTTTAGCGGACTCGTTACCTACGGGCCCCGACATCGCGTCGCTAGTGCGAGTCATTCACGACCACGACGACGAACGCGCAAGCAAGATTCTTAGTTCGATACGCCGCGCGCTCCCAACAGGTGGAACGCTGGTTCTGGCTGAGCCTATGTCGGGTACGCCAGGCGCTGAGGCGATGGGCGATGCGTACTTCGGCTTCTATCTATTAGCCATGGGTCGTGGTCAGGCGCGCACGGCTGAGCAGCTGAGTGATCTGTTGAAGAAGGCTGGATTTGGAAAGATCCGTCTGTTGCCTACCCGCATTCCTTTGCAAGTTCGCATGTTGGTGGCCGAGGCGGTTTGAGTCGACTGACACGCGGTATAGCCTGAGCGGCAAAAAATATAAAAAAAGCATCGACAGCACTAACTGCCCTTTCTGAAGGAAGGGAATATGTAAATATTACTTGACAGCAAAAAGCGTCAGCTTAGAATGACACATCAACCTGTAAAGGGCGCTGGACTCGCCGCCCCTGCAGAAACCGATATGCGGTATTCGCCATAAACGATAAATACGACAGGTTCGCAATGAACAACCTGCAATACGAGACAACTAGGCAAGCAGGTCGCACGGAGTGCAAGGCATGAACGCGCACGCCGTAGTGGTCGAGGAGCCGCACAAACTGAATGTCAGAGAGCTCGTATTGTCTGAGCCGACTGATAACGACTTGGTGGTCGACATTCATTGGAGCGGTATCTCTACTGGCACGGAAAAGCTGCTGTGGTCAGGTCGTATGCCTATGTTTCCTGGCATGGGTTATCCCTTGGTTCCAGGTTATGAATCGGTGGGTCGCGTGGCTCAGGCCGGTCGTAGTTCCAATTACAAAGAAGGTGAGCTGGTGTTCGTTCCGGGCGCTGCTTGCTTTGGTGAGGTCAAAGGTTTATTTGGTGGTGCCGCTTCGCGTGTGGTGATTCCCGCGCTGCGAGTGGTTCGTGTTTCCGATCAGCTAGGCGAGCGCGGTACCTTATTAGCGCTAGCAGCGACGGCGTATCACGCTAACGTGGTACCGGGTTCTACTCCGGGCACTACGCCTCCCGAGTTAATTATTGGTCATGGTGTGTTGGGTCGCATGATTGCGCGTCTTGCAGTGATCGCTGGTGGTAAGCCGGTGGTATGGGAAACCAATCCTGATCGTCGCGCTGGATCGCACGGTTACGACGTGGTTGATCCGAAAGATGACACGCGTTCGAATTACCGTTCAATTTGCGACGTGAGTGGTGATCCTAAAATTTTAGATGTGTTGATTGCGCGCGGCGCATCCGGTTGCGAAATCGTACTCGCTGGTTTTTATGACACTCCACTCTCGTTCTCGTTTGCGCCTGCCTTCTTGCGTGAAACGCGCATACGTGTCGCAGCGCAATGGAAGCCACAAGATTTGATTTCTGTCTGTGAACTCGCTGAATCTGGTGAGCTATCGCTCGATGGATTAATTACACACCGCAGCAACCCAAAAAATGCCGACGATGCATATCGCACAGCATTTACCGATCCCACCTGTCTAAAGATGATCCTTGACTGGAGAACTGCATAATGAGTACGCCTAACCAATCGCAGTCAGCGCCGCTAAATTTCATCCAAAAAGATCGCTTACGCGAAGAAGCGGCTATGGAGCCAGCACCGGTGCACACGGGCGAAGCCACCAAAGAAACGCAAATCATCGCGATCTATGGCAAGGGCGGTATTGGTAAAAGTTTTACGCTCGCTAATCTGTCGTACATGATGGCGCAGCAAGGCAAAAAAGTTTTGTTGATTGGTTGCGACCCAAAAAGCGACACCACATCGTTGCTGTTTGGCGGTAAAGCCTGCCCGACGATTATCGAAACATCGTCGAAGAAAAAACTCGCTGGCGAGCCGGTATCGATTGGTGATGTCTGCTTCAAACGTGATGGTGTGTATGCGATGGAATTAGGCGGCCCAGAAGTGGGTCGTGGTTGCGGTGGACGCGGCAT
>CAINAY010000384.1 GCA_903846425.1 uncultured Noviherbaspirillum sp. | reverse complement strand
CTAAAAATACTGAACAAAAGTGACTTAGCCGATCCCGCTGCGACGCAAGCATGGCTTAAGTACTACGAGGCCCAACCCCAGGTACACGCAATTGCGCTCTCCTGTAAAAAAGCGTCCGAAGTAGCAAAGATTCCAGCCGTTTGTATGAAACTAACACCCCATCGCGGCACCACGCTTAAGCCTTTGCGCGTGATGATTATGGGTATTCCGAATGTCGGCAAATCCACCTTGATGAACGCCTTGTTAAAAAAGCGCGTAGCCAAGGTGGGAGATGAGCCAGCCGTCACCAAGACTCAGCAACGACTGTTTTTAGGTAATAACATCGTCCTGATTGACACGCCTGGCATGATGTGGCCCAAGATAGCCCATCCAACCGATGGCTTGATGTTAGCGGCTAGTCATGCGATTGGTGTGAATGCGATTATTGAAGAAGAAGTCGCTGATTTTCTTGCGAGTCAGTTACTCGAACATTATCGCGCTATGCTGGTAGCACGTTACGGTCTGTCTTCTAGTGTGAGCGATGGCGTGGGCGTTTTAGAGACCATTGCCCAGAAACGTGGCTTGCGTTTACGCGGCGGTGAGGCAGATGTAGAAAAGGCTGCGCACACAATGTTGCAAGATTATCGAAGCGGTGTCCTGGGTCGAATTAGTTTAGAGACACCTGAACGACGCGTCGCGCTGCTGGCAAGTTATCAACCCCCAGTGTCATTAGGTCTCGAGCAGCCGCGAGAAGAATACGAGCCTGAATAAATTTCGAATATCCCTGTAAACATAATAGACGAGATAGATCATGAGTCAGCCAAATTCGACAGCAGATAGTCCTTACATCATCAATCAACGTGAACAAGGCATTGTTACGCTCACGCTGAATCGCGGTGATCGTTTTAATCCATTGTCAGAAGAAATGCTGGCCGCATTGCAAACGGAAATTGATGCGATTGCAAAAGATTCTTCGGTCAGAGTAGTGGTGCTTGCTGCGCGGGGTAAAGCGTTTTGCGCAGGACATGATTTAAAACAAATGCGAGCTGAACCATCTACCGCGTATTACAAAGAACTTTTTCATCGTTGCAGCAAGTTGATGTTAGCGATACAGCAAATGCCGCAGCCGGTGATTGCACGCGTTCATGGTCTTGCGACAGCTGCCGGTTGTCAGTTAGTGTCAATGTGCGATCTTGCAGTGGCTTCTACGGACGCCAGTTTTGCTGTTTCCGGTGTTAACTATGGATTATTTTGTTCAACACCATCCGTAGGTTTGTCACGCAATGTGCCGCGTAAGCAAGCGATGGAAATGTTGCTGACGGGTGAGTTCATTGATGCGCACGCAGCCAAAGAACGCGGCTTAGTGAATCGCGTTGTATCTCCTGAATTATTGGATAACGAAATTTCACTGCTTGCGAAAAGCATCATCACTAAACCAGCGGTTGCAATTGCCATGGGTAAGCAATTGTTTTACCGCCAGCTAGAGATGGGTATAGCAGCCGCTTATCAGTTGGCTGGTGAGAATATGGCATGCAACATGATGGATGAAGCAGCCTTGGAAGGTGTACAAGCTTTTATAGAAAAACGTCCCCCTTCGTGGAAATCATAAAATCTGCCTAGTGAAAATAAAGTTGAGCAGTCTGTGAGATCGCATAATTCGAAAGATCCTGGATTCTCCTCAGCTTATAAATTTTCATTTTTCATCTTGCAATACAGCTCGTTACGCGCATGACCTGATACGAGTACATGAGCATCAACTGCCTTAGGCGATAAAAACTCAAACGGTTTTTTAGAAATCATGATCTCACCTTGATCGATAGAGCTGATGTCATTGAAAAGATGAACCTTGACTGCCTTGGTATGAACAATGGTCAGCTGAGTATCTCGTGCATTGGTTGAGATGGCATGCGGGCTGTAGCAGGATGCTTCATTGGCGTAACTGGATTCAGGTCGGGTGGTAGCTGATAGCCAGTGAGGGCTGACATAAGTCATACCCACTTGCATATGAGCGAGTCGATATGGT
>CAINAY010000383.1 GCA_903846425.1 uncultured Noviherbaspirillum sp. | reverse complement strand
GAATTATTCGCTGACTAAATTTCTACTGAATTTGCGCTGTATTTTTAAACTACTTCAAAAGAATTTTTTAGTCAGTAATTCAGGGATATCTTCAGGGGGAACGGGTCGCGAGATCAAGTACCCCTGCAGTTCATCACAATTCATGGCTTGCAGTATCTCTAGCTGTTCAGTGGTTTCAACGCCTTCGGCAACAATCGCAATATCTAAACTACGGCCGATAGAAACAATGGTTTCACATAGCGCCCTGCTCTGATGGTCAGTCGCCAGCTTGTAGACAAACGATTGATCAATTTTGACGACATCAATATCCAAACTTTGTAATTTTGATAAAGACGAATAGCCGGTACCGAAATCATCAATTTGTAACTCAATACCCATCTCATGCAATCGTTTCAATTCATTGATAGCAACACCTGTTTCATCCAACATACTGGATTCAGTCAACTCGATCGCTACTAACGACACTGGTAAATCATATTGTTCAAGATTTTTTGTAATCGATAAACGAAGACCATCATCAATTAACTGAAGTGACGATACATTAATGGACACTGGCCTGAGCGCACAGCCCTGCTCGCGCCATGCGGCTAATTGTTGGCAGACTTTACGAATAACCAAATCACCCAAGGGAATAATCAGCCGTGATTCTTCTGCAATCGGTATGAAATCAGCAGGACAAATCAAGCCACGCACGGGATCACGCCAGCGAACCAATGCCTCCATGCTGGCGAATTCACCCGTAATAGCAAATGCCCTAGGCTGGTAATAAACGATAAACTCATCGTTTTGTATGGCCTGTTCCAGAGCACGCTCAGTAGAAACTCTGTCGCGAATTTTTTGTGCAAATTCATCGTTATAAAACCGACATTGAGATTTACCCTCAGATTTTGCTTGATACATCGCGACATCAGCAGCCCTAAGCAAACTGTCGATATCCTCGCCATGATCAGGAAACACGCTAATCCCTATCGAAGCTTTGGGAACAAATCCACGCCACTGTGCTACTGAATTTTCTAAACTAATCGCCTTCAATGATTTTTCAGCGATGGGTAGCGCATCTATCATTTCGTCAAGATGACTAATAATAATTAAAAATTCATCACCACCAATACGCGCCAAATAATCTTCAGCTCGTAGCGCCAGTCGCAAACTTTGTGCGACTGCAACGATTAGCTCATCACCGCTCTTGTGGCCGAGTGAATCATTGATGTGTTTAAAATTATCTAAATCAACGTATAACAATGCCATACGATGATTATTCTCTATCGCATTTTTTAGTGCATTGGGTAAATAATCATTCAACCAATGTCGATTAGGTAAACCAGTCAATGAATCTGTTCGCGCCATGACAGCAAGTGTCTCCGCTTGCTGCCTGGCTTCGGATACATCGCGGATAGTTATCGCCACCCCATTACCCGAACGAATTGCCCGTCGCTGAAACCAACCAGCAGCATGTCGCTTTCCATGAGCAACATGAAATTCATCTTCTACAAATCCATCCTTAAGAACATGAGCAAAAAAATCAAACAAGCCTTGTAAAGCTTTGCCTTGGTAAATCTCAGTTAAGCACTTTCCAATTAACTTGGCGCGCGGGTAGCCCGCCATTTCAGCAGCCTGTTCGTTACAGTCTTCAACAAATAAACGATGGATTCTCCCATCGTTATGATAAGTAGGTTGGACCATATAAAACGCTTCATGCGCTCCATCGACCGCTAGCCGAAATGTGTTTTGAATCTCCGATTCGCGCCGCTGACGATCAATATTCCTAAGGTGCGAATACGCACCGCCAATAGCAAACAACAGCATGAGCGCGCTAAATGCTAATGCAATACTCATATATGTCAGTCGTGTCGAGGCATAGGACGCTGTCGCATTATCCCCATCAATAGCTGCTGCAACGACTAGTGGATAGTTTTCAATATTCTTCCAGCTAACTAAACGTGAACGCTGATCGATAAATAGTTCTTCAGGTTGGCGCACGCTTCCCTTGGATAAAGCAAATTTCGGTAACTCTTTATACAAGGACTTAGT
>CAINAY010000382.1 GCA_903846425.1 uncultured Noviherbaspirillum sp. | reverse complement strand
GTACTTTCCTTGTCAGTACAATTATCTACGCCAGATAATCTAGGTCGGTGTTGGCATGCCTTATTACTCGCACTCCATGTCAACGTGACACTCACGCGATCTCATTTATTTTTTTCATGGATATCACTGAACTGCTTGCTTTCAGCGTACGAAACAAAGCCTCCGACTTACATCTATCTGCTGGTATGCCACCCCTGATACGTGTGCATGGCGATGTTAAGCGTATTAACCTTCCATCGCTTTCAAAGCAAGACGTTAGAACGATGCTAGATTCCATCATGAGCGCCGATCTGAGCAAGCGCTATGACGAATTACTGGAAATCGATTTTTCATTCGAACTTCCCGGTCAAGCACGATTTCGTGTCAATGCGTTTCATCAAGATCGCGGACCGGCGGCGGTACTGCGAACCATTCCCTCAAAAATTTTTACACTCGCCGAGTTAGATACGCCAAAAATTTTTTCTGAACTCTCGCTTAAGCCACGTGGTTTGATCTTAGTTACCGGCCCTACCGGCTCAGGTAAATCCACTACCTTGGCGGCGATGGTCAATCACATTAATGAAAACGAACAGGCACATATATTGACGATTGAAGATCCCATCGAATTTGTGCACATCTCAAATAAGTGCTTAATCAATCAACGCGAGCTTGGGCCGCACACCCATTCATTTGCTGCAGCGCTGCGCTCAGCACTGCGCGAAGATCCGGATGTTATTTTGGTAGGTGAATTACGCGATCTGGAAACCATACGCTTAGCACTCACCGCTGCCGAAACGGGGCACTTGGTGTTTGGCACCTTGCATACGGCGTCCGCTTCAAAAACTATCGACCGTATCATTGATGTTTTTCCGGGCGATGAAAAGGAAATGGTACGAGCCATGCTCTCTGAATCCCTGCAAGCAGTGATCTCTCAAACCTTATTGAAAAATTCTGAGGGTACTGGCCGAATCGCTGCCCATGAAATTATGTTGGGCACGCCCGCTATACGTAATTTGATTCGCGAAGCGAAAGTCGCGCAAATGTATTCAACAATACAAACCGGTTCGGCAGTCGGTATGCAGACGCTAGACGCTTGTTTAGCTGATTTAGTACGTCGCCGTCGTATCAATCTCGATGCCGCCAGAGCAGCGGCCAAGACACCAGAAAATTTTCATTAAAGAAGTAAGGCAGTTCAGCTCTGGCCATATTCCTTACCTAGCTCAGCGCCACGCTGTGCTGCTGCTTTCAACGCCTTGATGATGGCAGCTTGCACTGCATCGTCATTCATCGATGTCAGTGCGGCGTAGGTCGTGCCGCCTTTCGACGTAACTCGCTCGCGTAACGTGGCAAGTGATTCATCGGACGCACTGGCCAATGCAGATGCTCCAAGAAACGTTGCTTGCGCAAGGCTACGACCTTGTTCAGCGCTCAGACCCAATTCAACAGCTGCTTGCTGCATCGCTTCCAGAAAATAAAACACATAGGCCGGCCCGCTACCTGATACGGCGGTCACTGCATCGATTTGATTTTCTGATTCCAACCAGACCGTTTGACCCACGGCACGCAAGATGGTGTCAGCAATAGTGCGCTGCTGATCCGACACGCCCGCTAACGCCACCATGCCCGTAATACCCTGACCGATTAAGGCTGGTGTGTTGGGCATAGTTCTAACTATGGCCTGATGCCCGCCCAACCAACGCGATAAATCATCGGCACGAATACCCGCAGCGATAGAGAGTATTAATTGATTTTTTATAGCTGGCGCAATACTCGATGCCACTTCATGCATCTGTTGCGGCTTAACCGCCAGCACAATCACATCCGCCGCACTCACTTCAGCGCTTGCAGTCGCAGCAGTGGTTACACCCCATTTTTTTTCTACGCTGCGCAGCGTCTCGGCATGTACATCGACCACATGAATCTGATTCGCTGGAATAAGTTTGTCCGCCAACCCACTGATCAAGGCTTGCGCCATGTTACCGCCGCCGATGAAAGCAATTTTTAAATCAGTTTGCATAATCTCGTTTTCCAAAAATTGCGCTACCAATACGCACCATCGTTGCACCTTCCGCGATGGCCGCCTGCATATCACCCGACATACCCATAGACAAGGTATCGGTGTGTATACCCATCGCTGCCAGTTGTTGTTGTAAATCGCGCAGCAAAGCAAACGGCGCACGTTGTTTAGCAGGGTCAGCTTCTGGCTCCGGTATCGCCATCAAACCGCGTAACTGAATATTAGGTAATCCCGCAACAGCTTTAGCCAAGGCAGGTAATTCTTCCGGTGATACACCACTCTTACTAGACTCACCACTCACATTTACCTGTAGACAAATATTTAATGGCGGCAAGCCCTCAGGTCGCTGCTCAGATAAGCGCTGCGCAATTTTTTCGCGGTCGACCGCATGCACCCAGGAAAAATTTTCTGCAATTGGGCGCGTCTTATTACTTTGTATCGGCCCAATAAAATGCCACTCTAAATCAAGCTCGGGTCTGAGCAACTGCACCTCGGCTATTTTATTCACCGCCTCTTGCAAATAATTTTCCCCAAAGGCGACTTGACCCGCATCCGCCGCTTCTATTACCGCGTCAGCCCCAAATGTTTTAGACACCGCCATCAGCGTCACCGAGGCAGGTTCGCGTCCTGCCGTTTGGCAAGATTGGTTAATGGCATGACGCACAGCAGCAAGTTGAGTAGATATCGACATAGCCTCGCATTATCGCTCAAGCGACCGAGTCTGCAGGCGAGGCCCAGCCCTGCTAGTATCAACGCTCTGTTTGGTTATGGAGATCTAGATGAGCGACTTGTACACCCTACCGGTGCGAACCCTCGCGGGTAAAGACACCGATCTGTCCGCCTACAAAGGACACGTACTATTAATAGTGAATACCGCCAGCCAATGCGGCTTCACCCCCCACTATGCGGGACTAGAGACTTTGTACCGTCAATATAAAGATCAGGGCTTGGTTGTGCTGGGATTCCCTTGCAATCAATTTGGGGCACAAGAACCCGGCAGCGCCGCAGACATCGCTGCATTCTGTGAAAAAAATTACGGTGTGAGTTTTCCCTTGTTTGATAAAGTCGACGTCAACGGCGCCAACGCTCACCCCTTATTCACGCTGCTAAAAGCAGAAGCACCCGGCGTGTTAGGTACCGAGGGTATTAAATGGAATTTCACGAAATTTCTCGTCGGACGAGATGGCAAAGTCCACGAACGCTACGCACCAACTACCACACCCGCTCAGCTGGAATCTGACGTCGCCAAACTCTTGGCTGCCTAAGCTCTTTTCACCTCGCAGGTAGTCAGATTTCCAGACTACCTGCGTCTGTACTTCCAAACATCCTGCTCGTCGTGCATACCCTTTAAGAAACCG
>CAINAY010000381.1 GCA_903846425.1 uncultured Noviherbaspirillum sp. | reverse complement strand
GCAGTTCAAGCAGCGGATTACCCTCTTTAGGCGGTTCTTTGGTCAGCACATCAAAACCTGCACCAGCAATAAGTCCGGTTTCTATTGCTGTTTTAAGTGCGTGTTCGTCGACTAACCCACCACGAGCGGTGTTAATCAAAATAGCGCTGCGTTTCATTTTTTTGAATTGCTCGATGCCGATAAAATTACGTGATGCCGGCGTTAGCGGACAGTGCAAAGAAATAATATCTGACTGAGCTAAGACAGTTTCTGGATCAGTGAATTCAACATCAGGCGCTTTGGGTGGTGGATGGTCAGCAAACAGCACACGCATGCCCAGCGCACGTGCAATAGCAGCCGTTGCTTGACCAAGTGCACCTTCACCGAAAATACCTAAGGTACTACCATGCAGATCCTGTATGGGATGATCAAAAAAACAGAATTGATCTTGTGCCTGCCAACGACCGCGCAAGACATCCTCGCGATACGCAATGAGATTACGACGCAGCGCAAATATCATTGCAAATGTGTGTTCAGGCACTGTGTGTACGGCGTAATTGCGAATGTTCGCTACCGCGATGCCTCTCTCGCGACAAGCATCGATATCGATCACGTCATATCCCGTAGCAGCAACCGCAATCATCTTCAGCTCTGGTAGCTGTTCTAAAGTAGCTCTGCGGATTGGCACCTTATTAGTGATAGCAACCGTGGCGCCAGCCAAGCGGCTGGCTACCAACGATTCTGCAGTCTGGTCATGCTCTTCCCATACGTGAGAAAAGGATGGGCGACGTACCTCAGCCTTTAACGACTGCCGGTCCAGAAAGACTATGCGTTCCATGCGTTTCCTTGCTGTGTTTGTGGGTGTCACGTGCGATCAGACCAGACGGTGCGGAATGATGGCGCCAATATTCTCCAGCGGCAGCAGTACCACTGCCAGGCGTGACCTTGATGCCGCAATCAAGCATGGCCATTTCTGCACCGGCGATAGCAGCCATCAAGTGCACTTCATTCATGTCACCTAGGTGGCCAATACGGAATAATTTACCTGCCACTTTGGATAGGCCAGCACCCAGTGATACGTTATAGCGATTAAATGCTCGCGCTATCACCTCAGCACCATTGATACCTTCAGGGAGCATGACGGCTGAAACTGTATCGGAATACCACTTCGCTTCTTTTGCGCACAACTTCAAGCCCCAACCTTTGGTAACGGCCGCACGTACACCTTCGGCGAGGTAATGGTGTCTCGCTATGATGTTGTCCAAACCTTCTTCTTCAATCATGTGCAACGACTCAACTAGGCCATACATCAAAGACAGCGCTGGCGTATAAGGAAAATATCCCGTTGCGTTAGCGTTGATCATATCGTTGAGGTCAAAGTAGGCGCGTTTGAGTTGGGCGCTATGACGCATTTCCAAAGCCTTAGGGCTTGCACAGAGTATGCCTAGACCTGCAGGCAGCATCAGTCCCTTTTGTGATCCTGAGACAGCCATATCGACGCCCCAGTCATCGAAACGAAAATCAATGGATCCCAATGACGAAACACCATCAACAAATAATAGTGCTGGATGTTTAGCCTCATCGAGTGCTTCACGAACACCTGAAATGTCAGAAGTCACACCAGTTGCAGTTTCATTGTGGCAGGCTAAAACAGCTTTAATGCTGTGCTCAGTATCAGCCTTCAAAATGTCTGCATACTGCTGAAGAGGTACTCCTGTGCCCCACTCGCATTCAACGATCTGCACGTCCAATCCCATGCGAGTACACATGTCTATCCACAAATGACTGAACTGACCAAAGCGTGCAGCCAGTACGCGATCACCAGGCGATAGCGTATTAGTTACCGCAGCTTCCCAACAACCCGTGCCTGATGAAGGGAAAACAAATGGAGTGCCATGCTCGGTGCGAAAAACTTTTTTCAAACCCGGCATGATCTCGCGGGTGAGTGCAGGAAATGCTGGCGAACGATGATCTTCCATCGACACCATCATTGCTCGCATCACTCGGTCAGGTATGTTCGTTGGTCCGGGTACAAATAAAAAATTACGTCCAGCCATGATGTGTTCCTTCCGTCTCGGTTTAATTATATAAATGCCGTTTGTCGCCGCTCTCGCTAGGAGCGCGAGAAAATTTGTGCATTAGCATCAGGCGGAATACACTGGGAAAGCGTCAGTCAGTTTTTTGACATCTGCTTTTACACGCTCAATGTTTGCTGCATCTTCTGGATGATCAAGTACATCGGCGATAAGATGCCCGACCTTTGTTGCTTCAGCTTCCTTAAAACCACGAGTTGTCATCGCTGGACTTCCTAAACGAATTCCGGAAGTCACAAACGGTTTTTCCGGATCATTAGGTATGCCATTTTTGTTGCAGGTAATATGAGCTGATCCTAAGACTGCCTCTGCAGCTTTACCAGTCAGTTTTTTGCTACGCAAGTCGACCAACATTACATGCGATTCAGTGCGGCCAGACACAATACGCAAACCACGCTCAATCAACGCCTTGGCCATGGCATCCGCATTTTTTAACACTTGCTGCTGATACGTTTTGAACTCAGGTGCGAGTGCCTCTTTAAATGCGACAGCCTTTGCGGCAATTACATGCATCAGTGGGCCACCTTGTAAGCCAGGAAAAATCGCGCTATTAATTTTCTTTGCGATTTCTTCATCATTCATCAGAATAATGCCGCCACGAGGACCACGAAGGCTCTTGTGTGTAGTCGATGTAACGATGTGGGCATGCGGCACCGGATTAGGATATGCGCCACCAGCGATCAGGCCAGAATAATGTGCCATGTCGACTAACAAATATGCACCTATATCGTTCGCTACTTTTGCAAAGCGTGCCCAATCGATCTTTAGAGAGAACGCCGAAGCACCAGCGATAATGAGTTTTGGTTTTTTCTCATGCGCGATTTGTTCCATCTGCGCATAGTTAATGTCTTCGTGCTCGTCTAATCCGTAGGAGACAACGTTGAACCATTTACCCGACATGTTGAGCGCCATACCGTGAGTGAGATGTCCACCCTCAGCAAGGGACATCCCCATGATGGTGTCACCAGGATTTAACAGCGCCAAAAAAACTGCCTGATTAGCCTGCGATCCGGAATTGGCCTGCACGTTGGCAAAATTCGCGCCATAGAGTTTTTTGAGTCTCTCAATCGCCAGCGTCTCAGCAATATCAACAAATTCACAACCACCGTAATAACGCTTGCCGGGATAGCCCTCGGCATATTTATTTGTCAGTTGTGAGCCTTGAGCCTGCATTACAGCGGGCGAGGCATAATTTTCTGAGGCGATTAGTTCAATGTGATCTTGTTGGCGCTGATTCTCTAGCTGTATAGCTGACCACAGCTCAGAATCGACCTGCTCGATGGTTTGGCTGTTTGGAAATGCGCCAGCAGCGCTTGCTACTTTCTGCAACATCGAGGCTCTCCTGTTTAAATAGACGAACTGCAAAGACACGTTAAAACGTGCAATACGACAGAATCCAATAACTTACCGGTGAGTTCAAATAAGATAAAATAAATTATTCTTAGCTAACGCATAAGAAAATCTTATCTACAAAAAAATTTTTCAAAATAGATAAGCTATTTATAGTCTAAATAGCATTTGGACATGCCCAGGACTCTCGTTTGGACAAAATTGAGGCTTTTGAATGTTGCAATTGTCTAAAGCATTAAAAATTCAACCACTCTGCTTCTAATCCAATTTGTATTGGCACAACGCAAACTGTCGGCATTAGTTCGGATTGAGCCAAATATCTACGTGTATAAATTCATAACACAATGATGATGATGCTACAAAACTCCATCAACACCATAGCAACGGCATTAAAGCCAACAAAGCTAGGCCAATAGTTTGTAAAAATTACATTATTCTCTTGAGCATTAATTCGCTAATAGATGTCTAAGACTCGCAAAAGTCACTACTCGCCTAATTAACCCTATGCCACATGTAAGGAAATGTGCATGAGAAGACGTTAGCGTAATAAAACTAACTAAAAAATATCATTACAGTAAACATAGTTAACTAAAATTCATTATCAGAAAATAGTTTTTTTATCTTAATTTTTTTGCTGTGCCGCACTAGTATAAATCTACTTAAATCTGAACAATAAGCTTAAGTTAGCCTTTCAAATTTTGCAGCGCAATATGATGAAACGTTTACGTTTCATTCATCACTTTTAAAGTAGTAGTGCGCTACTACCACTTCACAGATCGACCGATCAATAATTAATATGTAAATTATTGTTACGTGT
>CAINAY010000380.1 GCA_903846425.1 uncultured Noviherbaspirillum sp. | reverse complement strand
CGACGCGTACCGACGAGCGGTGCATTGCCACTCGCACCGTCACTGGATTCAGTGGGTCCGATTGCGAGAACCGTCAGCGACTGTCTGCTGATCGATAGCTTGATCGCCGATCAAACACTCACAACTCATGTACTTGATTTAGCTGGTTTACGCTTAGCCATTCCAGAAGATATCGTGCTCGATGACTTGGACGACGCGGTCGCCAAAGCGTTTACTGCTGCATTGTCAAAGCTCTCTGCGGCGGGCGTTCACATCACAGAAATTCCACTGCCTATGCTGGCCGAGGCAAAGGATCTGTATCTGATTTCGCCTTACGAAGCTTACCCTTGGCATAAAGAGTTACTCAGTAAACGAGCCAGTGAATACGACCCGCGAGTGGTGAAACGAATAATGCTAGGTGCTCAAGCTACCCAAGCCGATCGCGATCGCCTGCAACAAACGCGCGTGCAATGGCAGGCGCGAGTTGAGCAAGCCATCGCCGGATATGACGCGTTGGTGATGCCTACCGTTCCTATCGTGGCACCGAAGATCGATACATTAAATGCTTCCGAAACAAACTTCTTTGAAGCGAACCGCCTGCTGCTACGCAATCCCTCCATCATCAATTTGCTAGATGGCTGTGCGGTATCGCTACCGATTCATCGACAAGGTGATCTACCGGTTGGACTGATGCTCGCCTGCACTGCCATGTCGGATGAGCATTTGCTATCCATAGCACTTGCAGTCGAATGTTACCTTGGTATGCAGTGAGAGCGTATCGACGGGTTGAATTTCATTTAAAGTCATCACATTTAAAGCGCGCCTATAGATGACGTTAGGTAGGTTCTTTCCGTATCTATCCTTCATTCCGTAAGGTTTGTTTTGCAGGTCGCGCGAACTATAAACCGCGACCACTTCATCATAGCCACACGCCAACCAATACTTGGCGGTGTTTTCCATTTGCTGAACTGAGGTGGGGTAATAACGCGACGAACCGAAATTAATATAAACCCGGCTCGGTTCATTCGCATCGAAAAAAGCTTCACCACCAATAATGCCGTGGCTCTTAATCAAACTATGAACTGCGATACCGCGCGAACTTTTTTCACACTCAGTAAATTCTCTTACGATGTGTAATCCTTCTGCATCAATCACATACAAGTATTTATAGGGTCGGTTATCGTAGCCTCCACAAGCAACCTCTTTAAATTTGCCTAAACTAGGGCGCGTGGTTTGCGTGTGCTGCTCCAAAACAAATCCATCCACTTCTAAAGGATTGCAGTCTGACGGCAATCGTAATTTGCCTATGCCGTGTAACACACCCTGATGCGCTTCAGCCTTCTGAACTAAAAACGATTCAATATCATTCGCAGACATGCTGACCACTCCCGTGGGCAGCGCAAACGTCGAATTGCCCGGCGCATTCACATCACTTGAATACAGATCGAGTTTTTGCTGATTATTTTCTATCCAATCCTGAACGTACGAGCGCAAATAGGGCGGTGCCTCTGCATACGCATCAATAAATCGCCGTGAGCGCATTTGTGGCGCTTGCGCAGACGTCTGATTAGACGGATGGTTATAAGTAGGTTGCGCTCTCGCGGGCGTTCGTCGCGCGTGAGCTAGTTGGTGCGTGAGTGATCTCATGATGCTTCCTTCACGTCGTTTTTTCAGGATGATTTATTAGAATTATTCGGAAACGAAGAAAACCACGTCTCTGAATGGTTTCTCTTTTTGCAATTTTTGTGCCAATCGACTTTGTTTTTTGTATCGACCAATAACGACGTAATTACGTGGTTAAACGCGCTTCTAATGGCTGTTTACCCGTTGATTAATGGATTACCTGCCCCAAGATGGGCGATCTTCGAAGCAGTTAGGTGCGCCCTGCACCAGCACCGAACAAACTTCAAAGATTGTTTCCCGCAGGTTTTACGGATAACCTATAGAGGTTTTACATTTTCACGTGCAGTCATTTTGAAAAACGCAGGCGAAGACCTGCCCTACGGAGAGCGTTTTAATTCGCTACTGT
>CAINAY010000379.1 GCA_903846425.1 uncultured Noviherbaspirillum sp. | reverse complement strand
CCATTCGGATGGGAGTGGGGGAGGATGAGGTGGTGATTTTGGGTGCTGAAGGTGGGGAACAACATGCTGGCTTGTCGCATTGCCCACATGCTGTTTAATGTCCCCGACCGAGTGGCGCGTATTCGTGCTGTTGAATACTTTCGCAATGAACATCTTTCGGATGGCACGCTGTTTGACATCAATCACATGATTTGTCCCGAACAGGTGGTTACCGACTACCTGTTGAAACTGATTGAATTTCCAGAGGCACTACAAGTTCTCGAATTTGCGAATGATCGTGTGCGATTGGTTGCCATACGTGCGCGTGATGATGGTTTGTTGGTGGGGAGGCCGATTTCTGAATTGTCTAATCATTTGCCCAATACGGATGCACGCATTGTGGCGATCTTTCGTGAGAATGGATCGCTGCGTCCAGATGGCGAAGCGATCATACGCACGGGCGATGAAGTCTTTGTTTTATCTGAGCGGGATGACATGCGCAAAGTCATGCTCGAGTTACGCAAAATGGATAGGCCTGTAAAGCGCGTCATGATTGCCGGTGGTTCTGATATTGCCCAACGCTTGGCAATGACACTAGAAAAACGCGACATGAATGTCAAGCTAATCGAGCCGGATCGTGAGCGGGCGCAAACGCTAGCTGGGTTGTTGAATAAAACCTTAGTCTTAAACGCCAGTGAAAGTGATGGTGATTTGCTGGATGATGAAGGCGTCGCCGAAGTTGATATGTTTGTTGCGGCGACAGATAGTGATGAGCGCAATATCATTGCGGGCTTATTAGCTAAACGCAAAGGTGCTAGTCGAGTCGTTGCACTCATACACAAGACTGAATACGTTGATCTGCTTGAAGCGAGCAATATCGATATTGTGATTGGTTTGGCAGAAGCTTCGATTGGTGAAATTCTTGCCCATGTACGACGTGCCGATGTAGATGCTGCGCACAGCTTACGTCGTGGTGCATCCGAAGTGTTAGAGATTATCGCCCATGGTGATGGTTCTACCAGCAAAGTCGTTGGACGCCGCGTCGATGAAATTCATTGGCCTGTCGGCGCTTTGTTAGGTGCTGTTGTACGAGACGATCAGGTTTTTATGGCTCACCATGATTTAGTCATTAAAGAAAATGATCACATGGTGATTTTTGTTTCGGATAAAAAAATCATTCCACGAATTGAACAGCTGATGCAAGTCACTGGCCTGTTTTTATAGGAGCGGCCATGGTACGCGTTAATGCTGTATTGAATGTGCTCGCCTTTGTCATTCTCGTGTTGGCGGGTCTGATGGTGATTCCCTGGTGTGTCTCTCTCTACGTAGATGATGGTGTCAGTGAAAGCTACTTCCAATCGATAGGTCTGACACTGCTGTTTGGCTATATATTTTGGCGCTACACACGGCGACGGGTCAATGATCCGGAGTTACAGGTACGTGACGGCTTTTTACTGGCCGCATTAACGTGGGCAGTGTCGCCCGTGTTTGCGTGTTTGCCGTTTATGTTTTATTTGCCAGAGCTATCCTTTGTTGATGCTTATTTCGAGGCTGTATCGGGCCTGACGACTACCGGAGCCACCGTACTCTCTGACCTCGATAAACTTCCTTACTCCATTAATTTTTGGCGCTGCTTCATGAATTGGTTTGGCGGCATGGGTGTAGTTGTGTTGTCGATTGCGATTTTGCCTTTGCTGGGTGTGGGCGGTAGTCAGGCCTTTAAAGCCGAAACTCCTGGACCGATGAAAGACGACAAGCTCACTCCGCGCATTGCTCAGACTGCCAAGGGTTTGTGGTCGGTGTATTCGGTGATTACGATAGCCTGTCTGATTGCTTATCTTTTTGTTGGCATGCCGCTAGATGACGCTATCCTCCATGCGTTTTCAACGATGGGTCTGGGCGGTTTTTCATCGCATGATTCAAGTTTTGGTTATTTCAATTCTCCGGCGATGGAAGCGGTATGCGTATTTTTTATGCTGCTTGCAGGGATTAACTTTGCAACACATTTTTTAGTGATCACTCGGCGCACTATCAAGCCCTATATCGTTGACAGGGAAGCGCACGCTTTTTGGTTGCTGATGATGTTTAGCATCTTTATCGTGACCTATTTTCTCTGGCGAGAACGCGTGTACCCGGATTGGATAACAGCATTTCGCTATGCCGCTTTTAATGTCGTATCAATTGCCACGACCACTGGCTTTGCAACGACTGACTACAATTTATGGCCAGCGTTTGCACCGGTATGGATGTTATTTTTGTGCTGTTTCGCGACTGCAGCGGGTTCTACTGGTGGCGGTATTAAGATGGTGCGAGCACAGTTACTTGTTAAACAAAGCTATGGTGAATTACGGCGATTAGTTCACCCGCGCGCGCAGATCGTGGTTAAGTTAAATGGTCGACCTGTGGGTACATCCGGCCTTTACTCCATACTCGCATTCGTTTTGTTATACGGTGCAACCATTATTGTGTGCACCATGCTCATGCTGTTTTCCGGCGCTGATGTGGTGACCGGATTTACCGCAGTGATCGCCTGCATCAACAGTACTGGCCCGGGTTTGAATCAGGTCGGACCATCGACGACCTATGCTGTGTTAAATGACTTTCAAACCTGTGTGTGTTCAGCGGCGATGCTGTTGGGTCGCCTTGAGTTGTTTACTATTTTTGTGGTGTTTAGTCCGGATTTTTGGCGTCGTTAATAAGTTATGAAGCCCACCGTTTCACTGCTATCACGACTCAACTGAGTAACACTATTACCGACGGCGGCAAGGATGAACCACCATTCTTGCCGCCGTAAATCACTCTTCAGCAGTCGTCGCTTTTTTAGAGGAATTAACCACTCATGATGAATATTTTTATTCCTAGATCGTACCCATTACGCTTACTTGCTGGCGCGCTGATGGTAGGCGCATTATTTACGACAACGGCTACGTTGGCAGCTTGCCCTGATGATGCTGCCATTGATGCCTATGTTAAGGAATTTAGTCAGAGAAAACTAAGTAAAGGTTTTGGTAATGAAATTAGCTTAGAGGATGCGGAGTGCGCCAAACGCAAACTCGGTAAAAAGCTGACGCTACCTTTAGGTGCCTTGGTGGGTTACAAAGCAGCGTTTACTAATCCCGCTTTGCAAAAACGCTTTGGCGTTGATGGTCCGAAATGGGGTTATATGTATGAACGGAATATGATCGATATCATCGCTATTCTTCCTGCAGATTTCGGCGCGCGTCCTTTAGTTGAAGCTGATTTTTTAGTGGAAGTGAGTGATCCGCGCCTTGCTGATGCCAAGACACCTTTAGAAGCGTTGAGTTATTTAGAATCCATCATCCCTTTTATTGAGTTACCTGATTTGATGTTGGAAGGTCAGTTTAGTGGTAACGCCATGATTTCAACCAATGTGGCATTTCGTGGTGGCGTGATGGGTATGGAAATTCCCGTCAAAAAAACGCAAGCCTTTGTGGATGCACTGGCGAATATGACCGTAGTGATGACAGATGATGCTGAAGGTAAAGAACTCGGTCGCGTTAAAGGCAGTGTACTGATGGACAATCCCATCAATGCCGCGATGTGGTTGGCACAGGCCTTGAAAAAAGATGGCATCGCCTTGAAAAAAGGCGATATTTTAAGTCTGGGTGGATTTATACCGCCGCTACCCACCAAGCCGGGTATGAAGGCACGCGTGCAGTACATCGGTTTGCCGGGTGATCCACAGTTAACGGTTGAATTTAATTAAACCGATTCCACGACTGTGCGTTGCGCATGCTACTCAGTGTAGGTTAGTAGAAGAACGGTTGAAACGAAAGAAGGAGATAGCCAATGATTGAGTATTCGCGTTTTTTGCCCTGGGTACTCTCGGGCTTTGGGTTTTTTTTATTGTTCCCGTTTTCCCATCTGCTCTCATTCATTTGCCTGATTCTATTTATTGTCGGCTGGCGTGATTATCGACAAGAGCATCATGCGGTATTGAGAAATTATCCGGTAACTGGGCATTTACGTTTTATGCTTGAATATATTCGCCCGGAGATTCGGCAGTATTTTCTCGAAAGCGATGAAGAAAATTTACCCTTCTCGCGTAATCAGCGCGCCATGGTGTATTCGCGCGCAAAACGACAAAATGATGCGCGTGGATTTGGCACCATTAAATCAGTGTATGGCAAAGATACAGAATGGATAGGGCATTCGGCTGCACCTACCATTGCTGATCCTGAGTCCTTTCGCATACATATCGGTGGCCCGCAATGCACGCAGCCGTATCACGCATCGATATTCAATATTTCTGCCATGAGTTTTGGATCGCTTTCGTCCAACGCGATACTGGCTTTAAATCGGGGCGCAAAAATCGGTGGTTTTTATCACGATACTGGCGAGGGATCGATTTCTTCTTACCATCGCGAGCATGGCGGTGATCTGGTGTGGGAAATCGGTTCGGGCTACTTTGGTTGCCGTACGTCGGACGGCAAGTTTGACCCCGAGCGATTCGCCGAGCAGGTTGCATCGCCTCAAGTAAAAATGATAGAAATAAAAATGTCGCAAGGGGCTAAGCCAGGACATGGCGGCGTGTTACCTGCGGCGAAAGTCACGATTGAGATTGCTGCTACACGTGGTGTTCCTATGGGGCAGAATTGTGTCTCGCCCGCGTCGCACAGTGCTTTTTCAAATCCGCTTGAATTGATGACGTTTATTCGACAATTGCGCGAGCTGTCGGGTGGTAAACCCGTCGGGTTTAAATTATGTATTGGTCAGCCGTGGGAATGGTTTGCGATTGCCAAGGCGATGATGGAAACGGATACGTACCCTGATTTCATCGTTGTTGATGGTAGCGAAGGTGGGACGGGCGCAGCACCCGTCGAGTTTGCGGATTACATGGGTATGCCTATGCGCGAAGGATTACGTTTGGTGCACAACACCTTAGTCGGTATCGGTAAACGTGACCTAGTTCGGATTGGCGCTTCCGGCAAAATCATTTCTGCGTTTGATATTGCACGCGCGATTGCGTTGGGCGCGGACTGGTGTAATTCAGCACGCGGTTTTATGTTTGCTTTGGGTTGCATACAATCGCGCAGCTGTCATACCGATACCTGTCCCACAGGTGTGGCCACGCAAGACCCGAACCGACAACGTGCGTTGGTGGTGCCGGATAAAGCGACACGCGTCGCGAATTTTCATGAGCTAACGATCGATGCTTTGTCTGAAATAGTCGGGGCTGCCGGACTTCAGCATCCCGAGCAAATTACGGCGGATCACATTATGGTGCGCGGTGAAGGAGGTCAGCCACTCACCCTAGCGGCGACCTTGCCAACTGTGGCAAAGACCGCCTTGCTGGATGAATCTGCTGTGGGGGGATTACCTGAACCTTTTCGCAGTTACTGGGCTACGGCAAGAGCCCAGTCGTTTGAACGTCATCATTGAATCAAGTGTTAAATCTGCTCAGCTGGTTTGCTCTCGATCGGTGGTTCAAACCAGCGGTACAGCACAGGTAAAACAACTAAGGTGAGCAGTGTGGAAGTGATCAAACCACCAATCACAACAATGGCTAACGGCCGTTGTACTTCAGAGCCGGGGCCGGTGGCAAACAAAAAGGGCACCAGACCTAACAAGGCGACGGTTGCTGTCATCATCACTGGACGAAAACGTTGAGCACAGCCTTCACGTATGGCTTGAGCGATAGGTATTCCATCCTCTCTGAGTTTACGTACGTAGGTTACCAGCACCACGCCATTCAAAACAGCGATACCCCACAGTGCGATGAAGCCTACTGATGCAGGTACTGACAAATATTCACCTGTAATAGCTAATCCGAAGACGCCGCCTATCGATGCAAACGGTAATACGGTAATGATAAGCCCCGCTAATCGCATGGAGTTAAACATTAAAAATAGCAGGAAATAAATCGCCACCACCGTCAGCGGCACGATGACCATCAGTGTTTTCATGGCGCGTTCCATATTCTCAAACTGGCCGCCCCATGAGAAATAATAGCTTTCCGGCAGTTTGACTTTCTCTTCTACGCGTTGCTGTACTTCAGCGACAAAGCCACCTAAATCGCGGCCCGCCACATTGGCACCCACCACAATACGGCGCTTACCCATTTCACGTTGTATGTTAGGTGGACCATCCATGACTTTGATACTGGCTACGCTATTCAGAGGAATCATGGCATTTTCAGCGGTGCGTAGCATCGTCGACCGAATGACATCAACGGAATCACGATAATTTTCTGGATAGCGCAACAGTATGCCGTAGCGACGCTCGCCCTCATACAGCTGACTGACTTCGCTGCCACCGATGGCGGTCTCGATAATGCTGTGTATGTCAGATACATTGATACCGTAACGAGCAATGGCGCGTCTATCGATATCAATAGTGAGTGCTTGTTGGCCAGATAAGCGATCGATACGAATATCGCGCGCACCAGGCACTTGCTTCACAACTCTGGCGACTTCTTCTGACAGACGTTTGAGTTCATTTAAATCGTCACCAAAGATCTTGATCGCTAATTGTGAGCGTACGCCAGTAAGCATTTCATCGACACGCTGTGCAATCGGTTGATTCATAACGATTTGAACACCGGGTAAATTACCCAATGCTTTGCGTATGTCTTCTTCGATTTCTACTTGCGTTCTACCACTGTTGGGATCAATAGAAACAATCGGATTTGATTCATTGGGTGCTGTAGGATCGGCGGGTGATTCTCCACGGCCCAGTAGCGATACCGCTTTGCTTACCCCCGGAACTTGGCTGACGATTTTCATTACATTCATGTCGATCTGTATGGATTCATTGAGCGAAATACTAGGCATACGAATAATCGACGGCGTAATCGAACCTTCTTTCAGTGTAGGGATAAAGCTTTTGCCGAGGAAAGGTACCAGCATGAATGAGGTTACCAAGAGTACGACGGCAGCAAAAACGGTTTTCTTTTCCGACGCCAAAGCGGCATTCAGCAGAGTTTGATAATGCCGCTTCATCCAGGCGATGGGCCGAGTATCGCTTTCAGTTCCACCTCCACCTTTGAGGATATAAGAGCAAAGTGCAGGGGAGAGTAGCAAGGACACTACGAGTGAGACTGCAAGAGCAATAGCAATCGTCAGTGCGAGTGGTGCGAACATTTTTCCTTCCATGCCGGTTAAGGTCATGAGCGGAAGGAAAACAAGAATGATGATGGAGATACCGTAGATCGTCGGTTTAGCTACCTCCAGCGTGGCATTCAGTACGACGTTGAGGCGTTCATGTTTTTGAGCATGCCCCAGCTGGTG
>CAINAY010000378.1 GCA_903846425.1 uncultured Noviherbaspirillum sp. | reverse complement strand
TATCAGTTCGGGTGCGGCCCGATTTCGGGTCATAGTCGAGAACTGGGTCGATAATGGCGCATGCGGCACCCTCTTTTGCATAAACAACATAGGTGACGGTCCAGGTAGCAGGATCGAAAATTCCATGAACGTGGGGGGGTGTATTCGCAACCATTGTAAGCTCCGAGCATTTAATTAATCTGGAAACATTATATTTACTTACAGTTTATTTGTCAATATAATGTATTTCATGAAATTGATTTTACCCCGGCTAATTTTCAAAAAAGCACTGCCTTGGAGGAGATAACATGAGCGCAAACATCACACGCCATAGCGACAAATTTGGAACAGCACCGCAGCTTAATCCCTCAGATATGGCGGAAGTCGCCGCCATGGGTTTCAAGACGGTGGTGAATAATCGCCCTGACGGTGAAGGCGGCGCAGATCAACCGACCAGCGCGATGATGGAGGCAGCAGCACATGCCGCCGGACTCAACTATGACTACCTTCCCGTCATCAGCGGCCAGATCACCGAGCAGCAAGCCAAAAAATTTGCCGAACTGCTCGCCACTCGTCCCGCCCCCCTACTGGCTTTTTGCCGCAGCGGTGCGCGCTCACAAAATTTAAAACAATTGGCTGGCGATGTTTCAGGCGCAAATTAATTTATGAGTCTTGCCTTGTCACTGCCTGGGTGGCTAAAAACCTATCAGAGCCAGTTCATTGCTGGGGATGTCACAGCGGGTCTGATCGTGACTGTCATGCTGATTCCCCAGAGTCTGGCCTACGCCATGCTAGCTGGATTGCCACCCGAGATCGGGCTGTACGCAAGCCTGCTCCCTATGGTGGCCTATGCCTTATTTGGAAGCAGCATGACACTGGCTGTCGGCCCGGTCGCTGTTTCGTCATTGATGACGGCGAGTGCGCTGATGCCACTGGCATCGCAAGGATCTGCTGAATATATTTCGCTATCGATACTATTGGCACTGCTATCGGGGCTGATGCTGTTAGTGGCAGGTTTTTTACGCCTAGGTTTTTTGGCGTGGTTTCTCAGTCATCCGGTGATCAGTGGGTTTATCTCTGGTTCTGCCGTATTGATCGCTATAGGACAACTCAAGTATTTGCTGGGACTTCAGTTTTCATCATCAGGCGTTCTATCGTCACTTAACAATCTTGCGCAGCATCTGCATGAGACCAACACAACGACCGCACTCTTGGGTTTAAGTGCAGTCCTTTTTCTATTATTTGCACGTAAATATCTCGGGCCACTGCTAAAGCAACTAGGTATCTCTGCAAAAAGTGCTGACCTAATCACTAAACTAGCACCTATGGCCGTGGTCATTGTTTCAACTGCACTCGTCGCTATCTATGGACTGGATCAAACCGACAAAGTATCGATTGTGGGACGCGTACCTGGCGGACTGCCTTCCATAGCACTACCTTCCATTCAGTGGGATCAAATCAATATGCTCTTGTTGCCCGCGTTGTTGATATCGCTAGTGGGATTTGTAGAGAGTGTCTCCGTTGGTCAATCGTTGGCACTTAAGCGTGGTCAACGCATCAATCCAAATTCCGAACTCGTCGGCATTGGAGCTGCGAATGTCGCCAGCGCCATCTCGGGTGGCTTTCCAGTAACGGGTGGTTTTGCTCGGTCAGTAGTGAATTTTTCTGCGGGTGCACAAACGCCTGCAGCAGGTATTGTTTCTGCTGTGTTAATGGCGATCGTTATCGCTGGCTTGACCGATTGGTTTTACTACCTACCGCAAGCAGTTCTATCAGCCACAATTATTGTGGCAGTCATAGGGCTGATTGATACGCACACGCTCAAAGAAGCTTGGCACTACGATAAAGCCGATGCTATCGCTCTGCTGCTAACTTTCGCCGGCGTTATTGTCTTTGGTGTCGAAGAAGGTATTGTCATTGGTGTCGCGATGTCACTCGCGGTACTTGT
>CAINAY010000377.1 GCA_903846425.1 uncultured Noviherbaspirillum sp. | reverse complement strand
CGCAACAGTACAGAAAAACTGCGCTCAACTTAATGATCAGTATGCGAACCAAAAACCACCCATATCTGAGAGCCAGCTAAAAGAAGGTCTCAGTAACATACACCTCACTGCACCCGAGCTAAAAAAAGGTATCGTTAAAGCCTTGTTACTGCGCGTTTTTACCCCACACCTTGCCGAAATGATTCGCAGTACCAACCACGATCGCAAAGCGGAGATCAAGGCATTCGACAAATTCTTCGACGAAAATCCTGCAACCAAGAATGCCGGCTTGAACATGTTGAAAATGCAGGCTTTATTACTCAGCAAAATCAACGGCGCCACCGGAGAAAAGCAAAATGCATTGGGAGATACCTTTCCCACATTGCTGAAGACCTTTAAAGCCAGCAGCTTACCCGACCTACAAAAATTGGTGAGCAACAAATAGGCTGTATCTCGATGAATAAAGAGTCAGCTCAAATAGTGTAGCTGTCGTAAGTACTAAGCTTCTGACACAGCAACTAATCGCTGTGGTGAGAGCACCCCACGAACATCAAGTAATGCAACACCGAGTAAGACATCATCGACTGCACGATACACACGAACTAGTGCATCTGTTTCATCTGTTGGATACGCACCTTCGCACACCATGCCGGGTAGTCGCTGACCGTGCAAAAAACGCTGAGTAAGTTCTTCGCTTAAACGAATAGCGGGCAAACTAACCAGCAAAGCATCGACCGGTAATAAGGTTTTACTCTGATCTGCCACAGCCAATTCAGTAAATTCAGCCAGAGTAATTGATCGCTCTAAATCCAAAGCACCTACGCCAGTTCTGCGCAAGGCAATCAAGTGAGCACCGCAACCTAATGCGCGACCGATGTCTTCACCCAACACACGAATATACGTACCCTTGCTGCAATGAACTCGTATCCTCAAGTAAGGCGACTTAAATTCTACTAATTCCAGTGCATGAATAAGGACTTCGCGTGCTTCGCGCTCAAGCACCACACCTTCACGCGCGTATTCATACAGCGGCTTGCCATCGCGCTTTAACGCGGAATGCATAGGAGGCACTTGCTTGATATCACCGCGAAACTGTTGAAGCACCAATTCGATCTGCTCCGCAGTCAGTTCAACAGATTTTGTTTCAATGATGTCACCTTCAGTGTCTGCTGTTGTAGTGGTCACACCTAAGTGGACAGTCGCCTCATAAATTTTATCGGCGTGCAGTAGGTCTTGTGCAAACTTAGTCGCCTCACCAAAACATAAAGGCAGTAGACCCGTAGCAAATGGATCTAAGGTTCCGGTGTGACCCGCTTTTTCTGCATTCAATAAACGCTTCGCTACGCCTAATGCGTAGGTACTCGATACACCTTCAGGTTTATCGAGCAACAGTACACCGTGCACGGGTACACGCTGATGCTTAAATTGGCGTTTCATGATGAGAGAACGACTATGATTGCTCGTCGTCTTTTGATCGCGTTGCATTTGCTTCATCTATCAACTTAGACAAAGCTGCGCCGCGGGAGGTGGAAGTATCGTGAACAAAATGTAGTTCAGGCAGGGTATGAATAGAAAGGCGCTTACCCAATTGAACACGCAAAAAGCCTGACGCTTTTTTTAAACCATTAATCGTATTCTGCACGGATGCAGGATCGTCGATTAAAGTCGTGAAAAATATTTTGGCGTGGGCGTAGTCAGGTGTGAGTTGTACTTCACTGAGGGTGACCATACCGACACGTGGATCTTTAACTTCCATCGCAATTAATTCAGCAAGATCTCGCTGGATTTGATCGGCGACACGTTGACCGCGGGCGGGAATGGATTTGCTATGTTTGACCATGGGTAGCGGAGAGTCGTCACTCTGGACTATTCCAGAGTGACGCTGTGGTCCTTGTTACAGCGTACGAGCGACTTCTTGAACTTCGAAGACCTCGAGCTGATCGCCTTCTTTGATGTCGTTGTAGTTCTTCAGTGATAAGCCGCACTCGAAGCCGTTCTTAACTTCTTTGACGTCATCTTTAAAGCGCTTGAGTGAATCGAGCTCACCCGTCCAAATCACGACGTTATCACGCAGCAAACGTACATGAGCGCCGCGCTTGACCATACCCTCGAGTACGTAGCAACCTGCAATCGCACCCACTTTGCTGACCATGAAGACTTGACGAATTTCGACTAAGCCCAACGCACTTTCGCGCTTCTCAGGCGATAGCATGCCACCCATCGCAGCTTTGACCTCATCGATCGCATCGTAAATGATGTTGTAGTAGCGAATATCGATACCACTGGATTCAGCCAATTTACGCGCCGAGGCATCTGCACGCACATTAAATCCAATAATCACAGCCTTCGATGCCAACGCGAGATTGACGTCGGATTCACTAATGCCACCGACTGCGGCATGAACGACCTGTACACGCACTTCGGACGTCGACAATTTTTGCATCGATGCGACCAAGGCTTCTTGCGAACCCTGGACATCGGCTTTGATGATCAATGCCAGATTTTTGACTTCGCCTTCGCCCATTTGCTCGAACATATTTTCGAGCTTAGCAGCTTGTTGTTTAGCCAGCTTCACATCACGATATTTACCTTGTCTAAACAAAGCAATCTCGCGTGCTTTACGTTCATCAGCCAACACCATTACTTCTTCACCAGCAGCAGGTACTTCAGTTAAACCTTGAATCTCTACCGGAATCGATGGACCGGCTTCATTAATAGGTTTACCGTTTTCATCCAACATGGCACGCACACGACCGTAGGAAGAACCAGCCAACACGATGTCGCCACGCTTTAAGGTCCCTGATTGAACCATGATGGTTGCGACCGGGCCACGGCCTTTGTCTAGTTTGGCTTCAATCACCAAACCTTTGGCTGGTGTATCGATCGATGCTTTTAGCTCGAGAACTTCAGCTTGCAACAAAACGTTTTCTAGTAGTGCATCTATGCCCTCGCCAGTTTTAGCTGACACAGTGATGAAAGGAGATTCACCGCCGTACTCTTCAGGCACAACTTGTTCTGCAACCAATTCGGTTTTAACACGATCGGGATTTGCTCCTGGCTTATCGATCTTGTTAATTGCAACGACTAGTGGAACGCCAGCGGCTTTAGCGTGGGCAATCGCTTCACGCGTTTGCGGCATGACACCATCATCAGCAGCAACCACCAAAATAACGATGTCGGTAGCTTTAGCGCCGCGCGCACGCATTGCCGTAAATGCTTCGTGACCTGGCGTATCGAGGAAGGTGATCATGCCACGCGGCGTTTCAACGTGATAAGCACCAATGTGCTGAGTAATACCACCTGCTTCGCCAGAGGCAACTTTGGCTCGACGTATGTAGTCGAGTAACGAAGTTTTACCGTGATCGACGTGGCCCATCACTGTAACGACTGGTGCACGCGGCAGCATTTCAGCATCCGGATGTTCTTCACCCACTACTAGCAATGCTTCCGGATCATCCAATTTAGCTGCGTGCGCCACATGGCCCATCTCTTCAACCAGAATCATGGCGGTTTCTTGGTCGAGCACCTGATTAATGGTGACCATCTGACCCAGCTTCATCAACTGCTTAATCACTTCGGATGCCTTGACTGCCATCTTGTGAGCCAATTCAGCGACTGTGATGGTCTCGGGCACATGAACTTCACGAACAACCGCTTCTGTCGGCTGTTGGAAATTAGTTTCGCGATCTTCATTTTGAGTATTGCGACGGCCACGCGGACCTGCACGCCACCCATCACGACCACCACCACCGGCTGGTGCACCACGTGTTTTTAAACCACCTGGGCTACGTTTTTTAGCCTCATCCTGCCAGGTAGAAGAAACATTAGCTGACTTGATGGATTTCTTTTCGCCGGGCTTTTTCTCTTCTTTCTTTTCGCCGGGCTTTTTCTCACCGGGTTTATGCAGCGTGCCTTCAGCGCGTGGCGCTTCGGGTGCCTTAATAACTTTGCGCGGCGTGCTCATCATCGCTTTGATTTGAGCCACTTCATCAGCAACTGCCTTGCGTGCCTCTTCAGTCGCAACGACTCGTGCAGAACTTTCCTGTGCTAAGCGCACTGCAGATTCTTGCTCGGCTGCGACTTCGCCAGTGAGAGTGGCAGTTGCCGCAGTTGAGGTTGCAGCAGCTTCAGCTGCTGCACTTGCACGCAGCGCTTCTTCACGCTCGGCTTCAAGTTTTGCCAAGCGCTCTTGTTTTTCACGTAAATCAGCTTCTTGCCGCGCAATAAATTCAGCTTGACGACGCGCTTCGTCATCACGACGAGCTTGTTCAGCTTCATCGATCACACTTGTCGTAGCAGCTTTGACCGGCTCGACTTCTTGTTCTGGTGTTTCCTCGCGTTTGACGAAGGTACGTTTCTTACGCACTTCTACTTGAATAGTGCGCGATTTACCGCTGGAGTCAGCCTGCTTAATTTCAGTTGTCTCTTTGCGCGTGAGCGTGATTTTCTTTTTTTCGCCATCCGCTGCGGCACCGTGGACCTTACGCAAATGCCCTAACAGCTTGTCCTTATCTTCTTTGGACAGCTGATCATCGGTCGAACTTTTATCGACACCTGCAGCCTTAAGCTGCTTGAGCAGCAAATCGGCCGGCATCTTAAGCTCGGTGGCAAATTGGGCTACGTTGTTACTTGCCATTCAATCCTCTTTTCTAATCACGCTTTTGGATGGTGTTGGGGCGGATACTTACTTGCTTTCGGCAAGACTCCAGACACGCGATTGCAGCTCTTTTGCATGATCGTCATACTTTCCATCGATCAGCCGCATTTCATCGTCCGTCACATCCTTAAATTCTTCATCGATCAACTGACGCGCACGTTCTGTGGACAAAGCGAGAATGGCTCCAAACTCGTCATAAGCCAAGCCCGCAAATGCATCGATAGTCTTCACTCCGACCAGACCTAATTTGCCGG
>CAINAY010000376.1 GCA_903846425.1 uncultured Noviherbaspirillum sp. | reverse complement strand
GTTGTATTCGTTATAAAGAATTTCAACTTGCAGTGGCATGGTGTTGGTCTCGCCCCGGATATGGCCTGATACGACTGATACAGCACCAAATTCACCCATGGCACGCGCATTACACAAAATCACTCCGTACAGTAAGCCCCACTTAATGTTTGGCAGCGTCACATACCAAAAAGTACGCCAACCTGAAGCGCCGAGTACGAGCGCTGCTTCTTCTTCTTCATTACCTTGTGTTTGCATTAGCGGTATCAATTCGCGTGCCACGAATGGAAACGTCACAAATACAGTTGCCATCACAATGCCAGGCACAGCAAAAAGAATTTGTATATCGTGCTCCATTAGCCACGCACCAAACCAGCCGTGCGCACCAAATAGCAATACGTAGATCAGACCGGAGATGACAGGTGAGACTGAGAATGGCAAATCAATTAATGTGAGTAAGAAGCTCTTGCCACGGAACTCAAATTTCGCAATCGCCCAAGAAGCGGCTACTCCAAAAATCAAATTGGCTGGTACGGCGATAGCTGCGGTCATTAACGTTAAGCGTATAGCCGATAGCGCATCCGGATCGCTGATCGCCAATAAATAGGTTTGCCAACCCTTTTTAAAGGCTTCGGTGAAGACGACGGCTAACGGAATCAGCAGGAATAAAAGCGAAAATGCGAGCGCAATCGCTATCAGCGTAATTTTTAGCCATACCGGCTCGGTAATCGCTTTGGGTGTGTAGGCGGGTTCTGCCGCAGCGCGCTCGGAAGCTGACATGGATGCGAGTGTAGTTGTCATGTCAGCGCTTCTCCTTTTGGCCTTCACGGCGCATCCACGCCTGCAAAAGATTAATCGCTAATAGCATGATGAATGAAGCACCGAGCATGACAACAGCAATGGCGGTCGCACCTGCATAGTCATATTGTTCGAGTTTGGTGACGATAAGTAGTGGTGTGATTTCAGAAATCATAGGCATATTGCCCGCAATGAAAATCACTGAGCCGTATTCGCCGAGTGCTCGCGCGAAAGCGAGTGCAGCACCCGTCAGTAGGGCGGGCAAAATCGCAGGAAAGATCACTAAACTAAATATCTGTAACCGATTCGCACCTAGGCAGGCGGCGGCTTCTTCGAGTTCTTTTTCAGTGTCTTCTAGTACAGGTTGTATGGTACGAACGACGAATGGCAGTCCAATAAATACAAGTGCCACTGCAACGCCTAAGGGTGTGAAGGCGATTTTTAATCCCCACGGTTCAAGGTGGCGACCTATCCAGCCGTTGGGTGCATATAAGGCAGTGAGCGCAATGCCGGCGACGGCGGTAGGCAAAGCAAATGGCAGATCCACCAGCGCATCTAATAATTTTTTACCTGGGAATTCATAGCGCACTAATGTCCACGCAAGCAGAGTGCCAAAGACCGCATTAACTGCAGCAGCAGCGAGTGCAGCACCAAAACTCAGGCGATAAGATGCGACTACTCTGGGCGAGCTGACGGCTAGCCAGAATGCATCCCAGCTCATTTGTAATGTGTTTAATAGCAGCGCTGAGAGTGGAATCAAGACCACTAACGATAGATAAAACACCGTAAACCCGAGGGATAGCGAGAAGCCAGGTAGTACACGGGTAGGGGCGCTAGCGCGCGGCAGTAGGCCAGAGGGGTAAACCATGTGTATCGATCAATTTTGCAAAGAGTCGGGATCTTTGCACTGGATGCTTATAAACAAAACGATTTTTTTGGTATTTCTTTATGCGAAAACTAAATAAAGACCGAGCCCGGAGTCGATACTGCACTCTGGAGTCGGTTGAAAATACATACGTATCTTGCACTTTACGATAGATGGAGAAATGCTTAAATGTTCATTTATTTTGATAAATTTGATCAAAAATCCCACCGTCTGCGAAATGCTTTTTCTGTGCTTTAGTCCAGTTACCAGCGATCTCTTCAACTGTGATCAGTTTTACTTTTGGATATTGCGATGCATATTTTTTACTGATTTTTTCATTCGTTGGGCGGTAATAATTTTGAGCGGCTATTTCCTGTCCTTCTTCGGTGTATAGGTACTGAAGATAGGCTTCTGCTTGTTTACGTGTGCCACGTCGATCGACAACTTTATCGACTACGGCGATGGGTGGTTCAGCAAGAATGCTCAGTGAAGGCGCAACAATTTCTACTTTGTCGGGACCGAGCTCTTTAATAGCGAGCAGAGCTTCGTTTTCCCAGGTGAGAAGTACGTCGCCGATACCACGCTCGATAAATGTTGTGGTAGAGCCGCGTGCACCTGAATCCAGCACAGGGACATTTTTATAAACTTTGGCTAAAAATTCCTGCGCACTTTTTTCGGTACCACTGGGTTGTTTGAGTGCGTAGCCCCATGCTGCTAAATGATTCCAGCGTGCGCCACCCGATGTTTTTGGGTTGGGGGTGATGACTGATATTCCGGGCCGAGCAATATCATTCCAATCGATGATTTTTTTAGGATTACCTTTACGAACTAGAAAAACAATCGTGGATGTATAAGGCGAGCTATTGTTTGGTAAACGTTTTTGCCAATCTTTAGCGATTAATCCGCGGCTGGCGATTTCGTCTATATCGTAAGCAAGAGCCAGTGTCACAACATCTGCCTGCAAGCCATCAATGACGGCGCGCGCTTGTTTGCCTGAACCGCCGTGCGATTGCTTGATTTTTAGCTCTTCGCCTGATTTACTCTTCCAGTGAGCAGCAAACGCTTTGTTGAAATCTTGGTAGAGCTCGCGGGTGGGATCATAAGAAACATTGAGTAGCGACGATTCAGCTGCGTGTGCAGTGCCAGCTGCTACCAGCACCCAAAGTGCAGTGTGTATAAATTTAGAAAACATAATGACCTCTTCACATAATGGATGGAATGGTCGGAGCATAAGGGCGTAAAAAGTGGCTGTGAACGAATAAGATCGCAGTTGCTTATGCAATTTCTGACTAACCGAGGTCGGCAGTAGGTATATTTCGGCCTGATCCCACATAAAATATCGGGCATTCAATGAGGGAAGCAGGTGTGCGTTATGTCCCTCAACTTGGCTTGAGTTACACGAAGAATCAGCATTCAGGAGTGAGCTGTGACAGATTTTGATAAAGGTTTACACCGGCGCGATGTCAATTACGTACCGCTAACGCCATTGGACTTTATTGCTAGAGCTGCAGAGGTCTATGGCGATCGTCCGGCAGTCGTGCATGGCTCTATACGACGTAACTGGCGAGAAACCTATGCTCGCTGCCGTCGACTTGCATCGGTCTTAAGCGCACGCGGCATTCATAAGAATGATACGGTTGCAGTGCTTTTACCTAACATTCCAGAAATGGTGGAGTGCCATTTTGGTATACCCATGGCGGGCTCGGTACTTAACACCTTAAATACTCGTCTTGATTTCTCTACGCTGCTATTCATGTTGCGGCATGGTGAAGCCAAAGCCTTGATTGCTGATACCGAGTATGAGTCGCTGGTGAATAGTTTGCGTGCCGAGCTGCCAGATTTGCTAGTAATTGGTGTGGCGGATGTAAGCACTGATATGCCT
>CAINAY010000375.1 GCA_903846425.1 uncultured Noviherbaspirillum sp. | reverse complement strand
GCCCATGCGCGGGCAACTGGTGTAAATTATCGCCCTTGGCGATTAAATCGCATCGAATAAAACACCAGGAGAAAATTTTGAAAATCACCACCGGGCGCCCTGCGACTCTGGCTACGCATGGCATGGTCACCTGCCCTCATTCCCTCGCCTCGCAAGCTGGCATTGATGTATTACGTGCGGGCGGCTCTGCGGTGGATGCTGCGATTGCTACCAGTGCGGCACTGGCTGTCATTTATCCGCACATGGTGGGCGTTGGCGGCGATGCCTTCTGGTTGATTCATGATGCTAAAACGGGTGATGTGCATTTTTTAAATGGCGGAGGTCGTGCCGCTGCTTCTGCCAGTGCGGACTATTTCACTAGTCGTGGCATGAAAGAAATTCCTTTCCGCGGTATCTTGCCTGCTAGCTTAACGACGCCGGGTTCCGTTGATAGTTGGTGTCAAGCTCATGCCAAGTACGGCAAGCTACCCATGACGCGTAATCTGCAATCAGCGATCACTTATGCGCGTGACGGTTTTCCTGTTACGGAGCGACTCGCTGGTTGGATCGCAAAAACAGAACAAGAACTTCGTGCTGAACCTGATGCAGCCGCTATCTTTTTAAAAAATGGCGTTCCACAAACCGGTTCTTTACTACGCAACCCTGGTTTAGCCAACACACTCGAATCGATAGGTCGCGATGGCCGTAAAGGTTTTTATGAAGGTCCTGTCGCTGATGCACTCGTCAACTATGTACAAAAGCGTGGCGGCTTTTTTACTAAACAAGATTTACAAGCTCAGCATGCTGAATGGGGTCAGCCTCTGGTGGGTCAGTATCATGATCTGACGCTGTATCAAACACCGGCACCGACGCAGGGCTTTGCTGTCATTGAAATGCTGAATTTAGTTGAGCCACTGGATTTGAAAAAAAATGGCTTTCTCGGCGCCGATCATGTGCACCTACTCGTGCAAGCCAAACAAATTACTTACCACGATAGAGATCGCTATATTGCTGACCCTAAGTTTGCAGATATTCCTATGGATCGATTGATCTCAAAAGAGTATGCCAATGAACGGCGCTCGTTGATTGATGCGGAACATGCTCTGGCTTGGGACAAAATTCCTTCATATGGCAGTCTGACCGGTGATACCGTTTATATCGCCGTGGTGGATGCCGAAGGTAATGCAGTGTCTCTGATTCACAGTTTGTATGGTGTGTTTGGCTCCACCGTGGTGGCGGGTGAAACGGGTATTGTTTTACAAAACCGCAGTGCGTATTTCTCGCTTGATCCAGAGCACCCGAACAAAGTTGAACCCGGAAAAATTCCATTGCACACCTTGATTGCCTCGATCGGTAAACGTAATGGCAAACTGTGGAGCGTGGTCGGTTGCATGGGTGCGGATGGTCAGCCACAAATACAATTACAGACCTATGTCGCGATGATGGATTTTGGATGTGATATACAACAAGCATTGGAAGCACCACGCTGGCTTTCAGGCCGCTTTGCGATTGGCGAACCTCGCGATACCTTGCACATCGAAGGACGATTTCCTGAAGCGACGTTCAAAACACTGGAACAACGTGGGCACATGTTGAATCGCTGGGAAGATTGGAATGAACTCGCTGGGCATGCCCACGGTATTACGATTGATCCCGTCAGTGGTATTCGGGTCGGTGGTTCAGACCCTAGAAGCGATGGCGCTGCGATCGGATATTAAAAAATACTCTTTTGCCGGAGGTCGTTATGCAAGAAACTACTCGCTGGAAAAAACGGCCTCCCGGTTCGAATTGGGGTGACTTTGGCAAAGATGATCAAGCCGGACGTTTGAATTTAATTACCCCCGAAAAGGTATTGCAAGGCATCGCTGAAGTACACGTCGGTTTAAGTTTTAATTTATCGTTGCCACTGGATGTACCGGGTGGGAATGTTTTAAATCCTCGGCGTTACCCACCGGTGCTGCGACCCACGCTACGCAATCACCAACCCAACATGAATTACGCTTTGGGTAAAGACAATCCCCACCACACCGATGTAGTGAGTGATGATCTTGCGATTCTTCATCTGCAATACAGCACGCAATGGGATAGCTTGGCACATGTAGGCTCACTGTTTGATGCAAATGATGATGGCGTCGCCGAAGCGGTTTACTACAATGGCTATCGCGCTGGCATCGATGTGGTTGGCCCCAGCGATGCCGCTGAT
>CAINAY010000374.1 GCA_903846425.1 uncultured Noviherbaspirillum sp. | reverse complement strand
CTTTACAGTCTGATCTCAGGAGTGTTTTACATGCACAGGTGTGGAAATCATGGCGCGTGTGGCGCTGGTGCGAGCCATGCCAGTAAAGGCGAAATCGAGCTCAGGTTGACGTCCAGAGACGATCTCGGCAATCGCACGTCCTGAACCACAGCCCATGGTCCAGCCCAGCGTGCCATGACCCGTATTTAAAAATAAATTCGAAAACTTTGTTTTGCCGATATACGGAATATTCGACGGTGTTAGCGGGCGTAAGCCAGCCCAATACTGAGCTTGGTTGTAGTCGCATGCATCGGGAAATAATTCTTGGGTGCGGCGAGTAATAGCTTCGCATCGCACGGGATTTAATGCGCGTGAGTAGCCATTGATTTCACACGTACCTGCAACCCGCAGACGATCGCCTAGTCTGGAAATCACCAGCTTGTGACCATCATCAGTCATCGATACACGAGGTGCCAGTGCATTATCGATGACAGGGTAGGTGGCTGAATAGCCTTTGCCCGGATAGATCATCAAATCAATCCCCAGCGGTTTTAATAAATGGGTAGAGAAACTACCCATCGCTACCACCACACTATCGCCACGTATCGTTTGATGTCTTCCATGCTCATCGATGATCTCAGCGCCAACGATGCGTGCTGATGCACCCGTACCTTCGGAAATTAAACGCGTAACAAACGTATTGAATCGAAATGTCACACCCGCTTCGGCACATTGAGATGCTAAGCCGGTGGTGAATTTATACACATCGCCCGATTCATCGGTGGTAGTGAAATCACCGCCTACAATTTTGTGACGGATGGGAGCCAGTGCAGGTTCTATACGAATAACTTCGTTAGTATTGATCGTTTGACGAGGACAGCCTAGATCGCGCATTAAATTGGCGGCTGGAAGAGATTGCTGAAATTCTTTTTGATCGGTATAGAAGTGCAAAATGCCGCGCGTTTCGCAGTCGTACTCTATGTTGGTTTCGGCACGAACCGCTTGCAGTGTTTGCCGACTGTATTCTGCGATCGCGATAATTTGTCGTATGTTGTAGGCCGTGTTACTGGGGGTGCATTGGCGTAAAAACTCCATGCCCCAGCGCCATTGCAGCCATTCAGGACGTAAGCGAAATAACAAAGGTGCATCTTCGCGGCCCAGCCATTTCAATAATTTGAGTGGTGCCGATGGATTTGCCCAAGGTTCTGCGTGCGAAACAGAAATTTGGCCGCCATTGGCGAAACTAGTTTCTTGGGCTGCACCGGGTTGACGTTCGAGTACGATAACTTCGTGACCAGCTTTTTGAAGAAACCAGGCAGAGGCAGTTCCAACAATACCTGCGCCTAGTACGATGACTTTCATGGATTATTTCCGTGGCATACAGCAGTAAGCAAGCGCTGCTGTGTTATTGAAAACAGAAATTCTAAAGAGACTTAGTCCTTATGTGGCGTCATTTACGCCACTGTGTTTATGTTGTTTAGCTGTTTCAACTCAAAAAATGGTTGGTGTAAGTTTATTGTTGCAGTCGAAGGAATTCTTCAGCAACGACGGTTCTAACTTGCTCAAGCAAGCGAGAATCTAAATCGCTGGCTAGTTGCTGAGCAACCGAGATGACTAATTGATCACTCGCTGCAGCAGTTGCAGCTGGAATTACGCCGGCCAATGCTGTCATTAATTCCGCTTGTAGTTTTGCGCCAACGGCGAGTGGAACATGTTTTTGCATAGCAGCCTCTATCAGAAGGGGTATCTGCACAGAAAGTTCCGCAAAAATTCTATGAGTTATTTCTTCTTCAATTTGAGCTAGCAGTTCAGCATCGTCTGCGACAGGTTGATCTTCTGTTATTTCGATCTCTTGATCATCAATGATATCGGTAAGAATAGGAATATCGTGATCATGTTGGTTTGATGTTGTCATGAATTGTCCGCCTCAAAATGAGTGAGTGCATAACCTCGGGTTTGATAGTGTTTATAGCGACCGCGACCAGCAGCCAAATCGCTCTCATCAGTTGATACGATTTCAAACATTCTCTCAAAGCGCGCAAAGTGATCCGGCGTTTGCGTTGACAAATTAATCAGTACCTGATGATGCGGCAATAGCTCATTCGCATCGCAACTCAGTATTACCGGCGTTTGCTCAGCTAACTCATCGCTAGCGAGGACATGAGGAATGAAATCATGTTCTGAGAATGTCCACAGCGCCTGATCGAAATCATTCAACTGTTGCGAGTCTTGTAAATAGACTACGACTTTCATGCCGGCAGTGCGTGCCTTGCGGATCAGACGGCAAGCATACAACAGCTTGTCTGGTACTTTGCTATGGAAGTCAACTCGGGTCATGGGTTGGCCAATTAACTCGACGTCATGCCGCTATGGCGTAGCAAGGCATCGATATTCGGCTCGCGACCACGAAAGGCGGTGAATGATTCGAGTGCAGGACGGGATCCGCCAACAGAGAGAATTTCACGTTGAAATGCCAAGCCTGTTTCAGCCAGTCGGTTAGGATCGCCTTGAGCTTCTTCGAATGCACCATATGCGTCGGCCGACAAAACTTCCGCCCACTTATAACTGTAGTAACCCGCGGCATAGCCACCGGCGAAGATATGCGAGAACGAATTTTGAAAACGATTGAACGCGGGGGGGATAATGACAGCCACTTTATGTCGTACTTCCGCCAGCAGATCAGCCACTGATTGCATGCCGTTCGGATCATAGTCATCATGCAGGTGCATGTCGAATAGAGAGAATTCAACTTGGCGCAGCATTTGTAGACCGGATTGAAAATTCTTCGCTGCGATCATCTTGTCGTATAAAGCGCGTGGCAGCGATTCGCCTGTCTCAGCATGGGCTGTCATGTGTTGCAGCACGTCCCATTCCCAACAAAAATTTTCCATGAATTGCGAGGGCAGTTCAACCGCATCCCATTCGACGCCGGCAATCCCAGACACGCCCAACTCATCAACTGCGGTCAGCATGTGATGTAAACCGTGACCAAATTCATGGAACAAAGTAATCACTTCATCATGCGTGAAGTAGGCAGGTTTTTTTACTCCATCGACGATCGCCGGTTCGGTGAAATTGCAGGTTAAGTAGGCAATCGGTGTTTGCAGATTACCGGCCAGATTTTTACGACCACGAGCATCATCCATCCAGGCACCGCCGCGCTTGCCATTGCGCGCATACAGATCAAGATAAAACTGCCCTATCAAATGGCCTTGCTTCTCGATTCGAAAGAAAGTCACATCGCTATGCCATACCGGGCTAACGTCACGCTTAATCTCTACACCAAACATGGTTTGAATTAAGCGGAACAAACCGTTAATGACTTTATCCTCGGGGAAGTAGAGCTTTACCTCTTGTTCTGAAAACGCGTAACGTTGTTCGCGTAATTTTTCAGAGGCGTAGGCCATATCCCAGGCTTCTAATTTATCGATACCTAATTCATTTTTGGCGAAGCTGCGTACTTCAGCTAAATCGTTTTCTGCAAAAGGACGCGCGCGGCGCGCTAAATCTTGAAGAAATTGGATCACTTGATGTGGTGAGGTTGCCATTTTTGGTACCAGAGACACTTCAGCAAAACTTTGGTATCCCAGCAGTGCCGCTTCTTCTTTGCGTAATTTGAGCAGGTCAACGATATTTTTTGTGTTGTCCCATTCTGGTTTTTCACCTAGCTCGGAAGCCTTGGTCGAGATGGCGCGATAGATGGTCTCTCGTAGCGAGCGATCATTCGCATACTGTAGCACCGGAAAATACGAAGGAAAGTGCAAGGTAAAACGCCATCCGGCTTTTCCTTCACGTTCAGCCGATGTGTGCGCTGCTTGTTTTACATCCTCGGGCAAACCCGCCAAGCGTGATTCATCGACTATCAATAATTCATACGCGTTGGTGGCGTCGAGTACGTTTTCAGAAAAGCGTGTTGATAGCGCGGCGTGTTGTTCTTGAATTTCTGCAAAACGAATTTTTTTATCGTCAGAAAGTTCGGCACCGCCTAGACGGAAATCACGAACAGCGTTATCGATAATACGTTTCCGTGCAAAATTAAGTGTGTGATATTCATTACTCGCTTGCAGCGCTTTGTATTTTTCGAAGAGCTTGAGATTTTGTCCAAGCTCTGTCCAGAACTCAGTCACTTTGGGTTGATTCTCGTTGTACGTGGCGCGTAGTTCGGTGGTGTCTACTACGGCATTTAAGTGACTGACCACACCCCATGCACGTCCAAGGCGTTCGGTGACAGATTCGAGAGGGATTACAAAACTATCCCATGTCGGCGTTGCGTTGGACGTTTCTAAAGCGTTGACTAACTGACGCGCCTCGGTAAGCAGCACATCGATCGCCGGTGTGACATGTTCATGGTTAAACAAATCAAAACGGGGTAGATCAGAAAAATCCAGTAAGGCGTTATCAGTCATGATGATGGGGTTCTTTAATTAAATAGTACGTGTTCAATTTCTTTCGGCGGCTTCTATGGTGTTCACCAACAGCATGGTGATGGTCATAGGACCGACACCTCCCGGCACGGGAGTAATCCAGCCAGCAACTTCAGCGCAGGGGCCGTAATCGACATCGCCACAGAGCTTGCCTGCATCGTCGCGGTTCATGCCAACATCAAGTACAACTGCTCCTGGCTTGACCATATCGGCCGTCACAATGTTCCGCTTACCGGTAGCAACTACCAAAATATCGGCATTACGTGTGTGATGACCTAAATCACGTGTTTTCGAATTACAGATGGTGACGGTGGCACCCGCTTGCAAGAGCAACATGGCTTGAGGCTTACCTACAATATTCGAGGCACCAACTACCACGGCATTCGCTCCACGCACGGGATAGTCGATTGATTCCAGCATTTTCATCACGCCATAGGGTGTGCAGGGCCGAAATAGTGGCTGGCCTGTCATCAGTAATCCGGCGTTATTTACATGAAAGCCATCGACATCTTTATCAGCTGCAATTGCTTCGATGACTTTGTGTGAATCGATATGAGCAGGAAGCGGTAACTGAACCAGAATGCCGTGAATGCGCGTATCGTGATTCAGGGCTTCCACGCGGGCTAACAGATCAGCCTCACTCAACGTAGCGTCGTATTTTTCAAACACTGAGTGTATGCCTACGTCCTCGCACGCTTTAATCTTGTTGCGGACGTAAACCTGGGAGGCGGGGCTATCACCGACCAGAATTACTGCTAAACCAGGTTGGTGCCCTTGGCGGGTGAGTGCTGCTGCACGTTCAGCGACGTGCGAACGTAATTTTTTTGATAATAAATTGCCATCGATTATATTTGCAGACATGGTTTCCACCCAGGATCAAAAGATAAACGCAGATTATAGATTCGGCTGCATTTTGATGCCGGCCAAAAGCCAGGCTTGGGTTTAGTTATCTTGGACTTAGAGCCGGTATATTCGTGCCCTTTAAATAATTTACTTTTCAACCACATATCACATTGTGAAATCAATTACCGTATTTTGAAAAATCCTGGACTGCTGCTACACTTCCCAATTAGTTATAAGCCGTCCAGAATGGACCGGATTTGGGTCTAATACTCAAACCGAAATCGCCCATCAGAAATACAAGAAGCAAGGAGACCCACTCATGTCAGCACAGCTCGACAATATACTGGCGCAAGCCGCTAACGATCCTGACGTGATGGAAACTCAGGAGTGGCTTGATGCTCTTGAATCCGTCATCGAACACGAAGGTGCAGAGCGAGCGCATTACCTGCTCGAGCGTATGGTTGATCTGGCGCGCCGTCGTGGTGCGCATATTCCTTTCTCTAGTCATACCGCTTACGTCAATACAATACCCGCGCACTTGGGTGAGCACTGCCCAGGTAATTTGGAATACGAAGAGCGTTTGCGTTCCTATATGCGTTGGAATGCGATGGCGATGGTGGTAAAAGCCAATCGTACCGACGGTGATCTGGGAGGACATATTTCCAGTTTTGCGTCGCTAGCGAATATGTTGGGTATTGGCTTTAATCATTTTTGGCATGCGCCGACCGAGCATCACGGTGGTGACCTACTCTATATACAAGGACATTCGTCCCCAGGCATTTATGCACGTGCTTTCTTGGAAGGCCGTATTAGCGAAGAGCAGATGTTGAATTTCCGTCGTGAAGTCGATGGTAAAGGTCTGTCGTCCTATCCGCATCCCAAACTCATGCCTGAGTTCTGGCAGTTTCCAACGGTGTCTATGGGCTTAGGCCCACTGATGGCGATCTATCAGGCGCGTTTCTTAAAATATCTGCATGCACGTCAAATCGCAGATACCGCCAATCGTAAAGTGTGGGCATTTTGTGGTGATGGTGAAATGGATGAACCCGAGTCTATGGGTGCGATCGGTATGGCCGGTCGTGAAATGCTCGATAACTTGGTGTTCGTCATTAACTGTAATTTGCAGCGCTTAGATGGACCGGTGCGTGGCAATGGCAAGATCATTCAAGAACTTGAAGCGGATTTCCGTGGTGCGGGCTGGAATGTCATCAAAGTGATTTGGGGTGCTAACTGGGATGAGCTGCTCGCGCGCGATAAAGAAGGTGTGCTGCAACGAATCATGATGGAAACCGTCGATGGTGAATATCAAAACTACAAAGCTAAAGATGGTGCGTATGTCCGTAAGCATTTCTTTGGCAAAGATCCTAAGGCATTAGAGCTGGTTGCCAATATGTCAGACGATGATATCTGGCGTCTCTTGCGTGGTGGCCATGATCCACACAAAATTTATGCTGCCTACAAAGAAGCGCAAGAGCATCTGGGTCAGCCGACAGTACTGTTAGTGAAAACAGTTAAAGGCTATGGCATGGGTAAATCAGGTGAGGCACGCAACACGGCTCACCAAACGAAAAAGCTCGATGATGAAGCGATTCGTGAAATGCGCGATCGTTTTGGTATTCCCGTCTCGGATGAGCAATTGCATGATGTGCCATTTTATAAACCGGCTGACGATGCGCCGGAAATGAAATATCTGCATGAGCGTCGTCGTCAGCTGGGCGGTTATTTGCCACAGCGTCGTCGTCAAGCCGATGAAAAATTAGTCGTGCCGCCGCTGTCTGCTTTTCAATCAGTGCTCGATGCAACGGCTGAAGGTCGCGAAATTTCAACCACACAAGCTTACGTACGTGTACTAACAGTGCTGCTACGCGATGCGAGCTTAGCTCCGCGCGTAGTACCTATTTTGGTTGATGAAGCGCGTACTTTTGGTATGGAAGGCTTTTTCCGTCAGATCGGTATTTTCAATCAACAGGGTCAGCTGTATGAGCCGGTAGATAAAGATCAAGTCAGCTACTACCGCGAAGATAAAGCCGGACAAATTCTTCAAGAGGGTATCAACGAAGCTGGCGCGATGAGCTCGTGGATTGCTGCAGCTACGTCGTACTCGACGAATAATCGCGTCATGATTCCATTCTATATTTTCTATTCGATGTTTGGCTTGCAGCGCATTGGTGATTTAGCGTGGGCTGCGGGTGATATGCGCGCGCGTGGGTTTTTGTTGGGTGGTACATCTGGTCGTACGACATTGAATGGTGAAGGTTTGCAGCATGAAGATGGTCACAGTCATGTGCTGGCATCCACTATTCCTAATTGCATGCCTTATGACCCGACCTTTGCCCATGAAGTCGCCGTGATCATGCACGATGGCCTCAAGCACATGGTGGAAAAACAGGAAGACGTTTTCTATTACATCACGCTGATGAATGAAAACTACACTCATCCAGGTTTAAAGCCAGGTCAGGAAGAAGGCATCCTGAAGGGTATGTATCTGTTGCAGCCATCCGCTAAAAAAAGCAAACAGCGTGTGCAGTTGATGGGCTCAGGCACCATTTTGCGTGAAGTGATTGCAGCAGCAGAGTTACTAGAAAAAGATTGGGGGGTTGCTGCAGATATTTGGTCAGCTCCGTCATTTACTTTGCTGGCACGAGAAGGCCAAGATGCTGAGCGTTGGAACATGCTCAACCCCACCGCAAAAACTCCGCGTGTACCGTTTGTGACGCAATCACTGCAAACAAGTCAGGGTCCCATTATTGCGGCTACCGATTACATGCGAACCTATGCAGAGCAGATTCGTGCATTCATGCCCAAGGATCGTAGTTACAAAGTATTGGGCACGGATGGATTCGGACGTTCCGATACGCGTGCAAAATTACGCGAATTTTTCGAAGTGAATCGTTATTTTGTCACCATAGCAGCGCTTAAAGCATTGTCTGAGTCAGGCGCTATTGAGGTGGATGTAGTAGCTAAAGCGATTCAGAAATACGCGATCGATCCAAACAAACTGAATCCTGTAACGCAGTAAGTCGAATTTCTATTAAAAAAATGAACGAGGTCTCATCTAACAGGATGAGACTATTCTCCGCAAAAAAATATCCGGTGATTACGGAGCAAGCACATGAGCCAAATTGAAATCAAAGTTCCCGACATTGGTGACTTCAAAGAAGTTGAAGTGATTGAGTTGTTGGTAAAAGTAGGCGATGTGGTCAAGCCTGAGCAATCCTTGATCACCGTTGAGTCCGACAAAGCCAGCATGGAAATCCCCAGTAGTCATGCGGGCATCGTAAAAGAATTAAAAGTCAAAATTGGCGATAAAGTCGCCATGGGTTCACTCGTGCTGATGCTCGAACCTAGTGATGCCGCTGCAGCAGCTGCGCCAACTCCAGCTCTAGCGACACCTGCTGCTACCGCTCCTGCAGTAGCGGCGCCTGTCGTTGCTTCAGCTCCTGCCCCTGTAACGCCAACGCCCGCTGCGATTGCAGCACCTGTAGTGACGGCAGCAGATGGACAGCGTCCGCATGCTTCACCCTCAGTGCGTAAGTTTGGTCGCGAGTTAGGTGTTGATTTGGCGCGTGTGCAAGGCACTGGCCCCAAAGGGCGTATTCTTTTAGAAGAT
>CAINAY010000373.1 GCA_903846425.1 uncultured Noviherbaspirillum sp. | reverse complement strand
TTTGGTGCATTTTCATCTTGCCGATAGTATTTAGTCCACGCATCAAAACTTGATTCTGCAACAGTTTGCTTCAATCGCCCACGACTGCGATACCCGCCATTGATCGTTTTTTCTAGCAGCTTCAAATACGCTGGCGTATCAATCACGCCAGAGCGCAATAAAATCAAGTCATCGTAATAACTGGTGAAGCCTTCAAATAGCCATAGCAGTGTGGTGTAATTTTCTTGATCTAATGCATACGGTGCAAAGGCAGCTGGCTTGATGCGCTTTACATTCCACGTATGAAAATATTCATGACTGCACAGCCCAAGAAAACCACGATATCCATCCGTTAGCTCCGCTTGACCCAACACTGGCAAATCATTGCGCGCACAGATGAGTGCCGTCGATGCTCTGTGCTCTAGGCCACCATAGCCGTCACCGACCGCCAGTGTGAGAAACACATAACGCGACATCGGTGCAGATTTGCTATTCGGCTCAAAAAAAGCGATTTGTTCTTCGCAGATTTTTTTCAAATCTGACGTCAAGCGTTTAGCGTCGAGCCCAGGTACTTTTCCGGTAATCGCCATCTCATGTGGCACGCCATGCGCTTGAAATGTAATCAATTCGAACTCACCCATCTCAACTGGATGATCAATCAATTCATCATAATCATCAGCCACATAGGTACCGAATCGATGCCTACGAGCTTTTAGTTCGCGCAAAGAAGTCGCAACTCGCCAATCTGCAAACATCTCGCCGTCAGGCGCTTGAATGTCGACGATGTGGGGTAACTCTTCTTTACCATGAGCTTTCAGGAAAACGCTGGTGCCGTTAAAAAATCCATGCGTCTGATCCAGATGCGCCGCACGCACCGATAAATCCCACGCATAGACTTGATAGGTCATCTCAAGTGCGCCCTTGCATGGTGCCGCTTGCCAAGTGTGTTTATCGAGTTTTTTTAAACGTAGCTTACGACCTTCCGAGCTCGCGCTAATGCTAACGATGTTGCGAGCAAACTCGCGAATCATGTAACTACCTGGTATCCATGCCGGAAGAGAAAATAATTGGCCCTCGGTGGCAGGCTTATTGATAGTGATAGTTACTTCAAACAGATGCATTACCGGATCGATAGGAACGATGCGGTAATGCACAGATTCGCGACGTGTTGCCATCAAGCCCTCACATTCACTACAAGTCGGCCTTTGACTGCACCTGCGAGAATTTTTGGTGCCCACTCCAATGCTTGAGCTAATGTAATTTCGTGAGTGATTTTGTCTAACGTATCTGGCTTGAGCTCGAGCGCTAAATTAGACCAGGCAGCAATACGACGCGCAATCGGCACCATCACGCTATCCACACCAATTAATTTCACGCCACGCAAAATGAAAGGCGCGACCGTCGCAGGAAAATCCATACCTTGGGCTAAACCACAGGCCGCTACCGTTGCACCGTAACGGCACTGCGCCACTGCATTAACTAAAGTGTGTGAGCCGACAGAATCAACCACGCCAGCCCAACGTTCTTTTTGCATCGCTTTGCCGGGTGCAGAAAGTTCAGCACGATCCATTACGTCGACAGCACCTAAGGACTTTAGATAATCTGCTTCAGCTAATTTTCCAGTCGAGGCAATCACTTTGTAGCCTCGTGCTGCAAGTATGGCGATTGCCACGCTACCCACACCGCCGGATGCACCAGTAACTAATATTTCACCATCGGTTGGTTTCACGCCTTGCTCAGCTAACGCCATAGAACACAACATCGCGGTATACCCTGCGGTACCAATCGA
>CAINAY010000372.1 GCA_903846425.1 uncultured Noviherbaspirillum sp. | reverse complement strand
GGCGTGCCTTTGTTTCACCGCACAACACGTAGCGTACGTTTAACAGAAGAAGGTCTGCAGTTGCTTGAATGTGCGCAGCGTGCATTGCTGGAAGTTGACCAAGGTCTGCGCAAAATTCAAGAGTCAGCTGATATGCGCAAAGGCAAGGTATCTCTTTCCTGTTCGCCGACCATTGCCGAGACCCGACTAGCACGGGTACTGGCGGCATTTGAGAGTGAGTATCCTGGGATTGAGGTATCTGTTAGGGAATTGGCATCAGCGCCGATGTTTGAGACGGTGCGCAAGCGCGAAGTCGATTTTGGTGTGGGTCCTCAGATCGATACGTCTGAATTTCAGTTTGAGCCTTTAATGGATGATCCGTTTTACGCTTTAGTACCAAAACGATTTTTAACAACTGATAAAAATACCATTTCACTTGCAGCCCTGACCCACATGCCTTTGTTGGTCCTCAATCAAGCGACCGCTATGCGTGGGATGTTAGAAGATGTGATGAAAGAGAAGCGTTTTCGTTTTACGTCGCGCTATGAATTTACCCAGGCTCAAACACTGATTTCTATGGCGAGTACCGGTCTTGGTGCGGCGATTTTGCCGGCAATTGCACTGCCGAAAAAAATAGATCCAGGATTGTATGCGTTGAAGATTGTGAATCCTTCCATGACACGTCGCGTTGCTGTAGTCACGGTGCGTGGGCAATCGTTATCACCTGCTTCGCTGCGTTTGGTGGAATTGCTAAAGCAGTTATTGCCTCTATCTGCGGACCAGAAAATTCCGCGCAATGTGCTGAGTCATCGCTATCCGAGTCGACGTGCATCAAATGCCTAGATCTGATTAGTCAGTCAAAGTGCATAATCTGCTGAATAATTTTATTGTCGAATAAGTGCTGACTGCCTATAGTAAAGCCCCGCAAACAATAACAAAAAAGGATTCCCGTGAGCGCTACGATTATTCAACCTGCGATCCCGCGCCGCCAGCGCTCCCAGTTAGCTGTGCCTGCATCGAATCCCCGATTCATAGAAAAAGCTGCGCAATCTACTGCGGATGTCATTTTTCTCGATCTCGAAGATGCCGTGGCACCCAGTGAAAAAGTCTCTGCGCGTACAAATGCGATTGCGGCGTTGAATGATATTGATTGGGGTAACAAGACGGTTCAGGTACGCATTAATGGCTTGGATACCGAGTACATGTATCGCGATGTGATTGATATCGTTGAAGCGTGCCCGCGACTCGATATGCTGTTGATACCGAAGGTGGGCGTTCCAGCTGATGTGTATATGGTTGATACGTTGGTGACTCAAATCGAAATGACAAAAAAGCGCAGCAAGCGTATAGGTTTTGATCTGCTGATAGAAACCGCATTAGGTATGTCGAATGTCGAAGCTATCGCTGCCAGTTCAACGCGCATAGAAGCGCTCAGTTTTGGTGTGGGCGACTATGGTGCTAGTACTCGCGCACGATCCACGTATATAGGCGGGAATGATCCTGACTACGGTGTGCTAACGCCAACTGATGCGCAGGGTCAACGCGCATTTCATTCGGGTGATATGTGGCATTACGCGATGTCGCGTATGTTGGTTGCTGCGCGTGCTTATGGTTTGCGACCCATTGATGGGCCGTTCGCTAATTTTTCTGATCCCAAAGAATATGAGGCGGTGGCGCGTCGTGCCGCCGCTTTAGGCTATGAAGGCAAATGGGCGATTCACCCTACACAAATCGAGATTGCGAATACCGTTTTTTCGCCAAGCGAAAAAGAAATTGCCTATGCCAAGCGAATCATGGAAGCGATGGCCGAGGCGCAGCGCGAAGGCCGTGGAGCAGTCAGTATGGACGGCCGCTTGATTGATATCGCTAGTATCAAGATGGCGGAAAATTTATTACGCAAAATCACTTAATGAATTTCGACTGATTACTATCAACGAGCGCCTGTTTTTTATGCAGGGATTTTATTCATCTGTATCAGCGGGTAGCAGCGATCAGTATCTTGGTAGATTGATACACAATCCAGGCATTGAAAGCATTCTTGGTAATCTATTTTCCCTGTTGGTGCGATCGCCTGATATTCGCAACGGTGCCGGCAACTTTGGCATGGAGTGCCGCATTCATCTCGACGAGGTATCCAAGACCAGAATCGCAAAAATCCCATTGCTGCCAGCGCCGCACCCAGCGGGCATATATAGCGACAATAACCACGATACACAAAGACGCTGAGTAACAGGCAGAACATCGCCCACAGCACATACGGCCAATCACGCATGAAATATAAACTTATGGCAGTCTTGAATGGCTCAATCTCAACAAGCAGTTCAGCCAGTGGTGGCGCAACGTAAAGCGAGACCATCAGCGCTATAAGAATGATGTACTTTATCCATTTTAATTTAGCATCCAGCGCTGAGCGTAATCGACGTTGTTTGTGACCCAGCGCATTCGCCACTAAGCTAATCAGCTCTTGCAGTGCACCGAACGGACATAACCAACCGCAGAAGGTGCCACGACCCCAGATTAGTAAACTCACACCGACAAACGGCCAGAGGATGACGGTCATAGGATCATTCATCATGAAGCTTAGATCTCCATGCGAGCTGAGTGCTTCGGTAGCGGCAGTAATGTTGACGATCGTTAGCTGCCCCTGCGCTATCCAACCGATAAAGCCAACGGTGAATATTAGATAGAGTGTTCGCAGTCGTCTCATCCGTACGTGGTTTGCAGTCAATCGTAACTGAGCAATCAGCGCCACACTAAGTATAACTAGCCCACTTAGCAATATGGCGATATGCCAACGGCGTGATTGCCAGGATGTGATCCAGTCATCTATTTCCGATGCTTGGATACTTAGTTCGCGATTGCTAGTTATCGTTGATTGAGTATCGACGTTTAAAGAGATTGGTTGCGAGGTCTGTGTATCGACAACACTCGTTTGTGAGGCAGAGCTGCCATCGTTGATGCCCTTAGTTGATTCAGCCATAGCCATTGAATTCGTAGCATCAAGCGTATTTGTTTTTCCTGCTATGGGTGACGCGTGTGAATCTTTATTAGTATCCAGTCTTGGCTCAGCAATTTCAGCGATAGGTTTGGATGACGTATTAAGCGTCTTGTTCTCTTCAGAGGCAGTAGTTAATTTTTGATCCTTTGCTTCCTTACTCTCTTTAGGTATCGCTGGGCTAACAGGTGCACTCACATTGTCATCAGCACCAATTTTAAGTTTGGCAGTGGCTACTGCAGCGGCCGCAGTGAGTATGGCTCGGTTAATTGCTTTGACGGAGATGGTGCCTTGCTGCACACCTTTGACATGGGCGACGTTCTCGTCACGTAATCCCGGATCATTAAATGGTCCTATCTCTATCGTGTGACGGTGGGTTAGCCCTTTGTATTGAGAAGCGAAGCGCTCTAATTTTTGCGTACCAGAAGAATCTAAAAATAAAGGTTCTTTATGATCAAGCAGCCTGACTCTTATAAAGTTACCCGACAAGTCGATCAGAATCAGTAGATTAATCGGCTTAGCGCTGTAGCCGCGCACTGGTGCAAAATCGATTGATTCGAACACATAGGCTTTGAGTTCAGGTTTTGCATCGGGGTTGGCTGCATCCCGCATGAATAGGGGGTAGGCAGGTATATCAGGCAAGATCTCACCGACTATATAAAAATAGTCGACCATTCTTTCAATATCACTCTTCACCAGATTGCCAGCGTTTGCTTGGCTAATCAGACAGCACAACTGTAAAACTATGGCTATCAGAGTTCGGTGAATAGAGAAAGTCATTATCGGTAGAGGTTATATACCTGCTGTCGAAAATAGGCTTCGGAAGCTGAAGTGAGACTGTCTAAGTCTTTACTTGTGAACGAAAACCACCAGTACGCCAGAATAAAAAAGCAGCAATAACAAAATTAAGTAAATTCCACAGCATGCCATTGATGAATGCGGCTTGATACGAACCGGTGAGATCGAATACCTTACCCGACATCCAACCCCCGAGTGCCATGCCGAATAAGGTAGCAGTCAGCACGGATCCTACGCGCGCTCCGGCCTCTGATGCGGGGAAGTATTCGCGCACGATAATGGCATAAGAAGGAACTATCCCGCCTTGAAATAAACCGAACATGGCGGAAATCACATAAAGCGATACCAACCCATCAAATGGCAGAAATAAAAGTAACGCGATACCTTGTAATAACGACCCAAGTAGTAGCGTGCGTAAACCACCGATGCGATCACAAATCGCACCAGAGATAAGTCGACTCGCGATTCCAAAACCAAGCATCAGCGACAGCATTTCTGCACCACGCGCGGCCCCGAAACCCAAATCACTACAGTACGCAACAATGTGTACCTGCGGCATAGACATCGCCACGCAGCATGAGAGTCCCGCCACACATAGCAGTACTTGAGCTTGATTCATACTCAAACCAAAAGGACGATTAGTTTCATGCGCGCCGTGAATTCCTGGCGTGGCCTCGTTGAGTGGAGGGCGTGGCTTCATGCGCAATGCAAGTAAAGCAATTAGCAACCCACAAACACAACCGAGAGCGATGTAGGTGTGACGCCAACCAAAATGCTCTAGACCCCACTGCATGACAGGTGGCCACACGGTACCAGCGACATAATTTCCGCTGGCGCATATGGCGACCGCAATACCGCGACGTTTTTTCCACCACAGTGCAGTATCTGCGAGTAGAGGCGCAAAGCTGGCAGCGCCACCTAGTAGGCCGATGAGTCCATGAGCCATGGCCAAGCTGATGATATTGGGCGATTGCGACGCCCATAAAAATCCGATGAAATTTCCGATAGCGCCGATCAGCAAAACTTTGAAGACGCCGAAGCGATCAGCCCAGCGTCCCATCAAAATACCGCCCAGCCCGAATGAAATCATCAGCACGGTATACGGCAGTGAGG
>CAINAY010000371.1 GCA_903846425.1 uncultured Noviherbaspirillum sp. | reverse complement strand
GGGTGCTGTTCTCGACTTGTGTGGTGTGGCTTCATTGTCTCAGGCGGTTGTGGCGTACGAGCCGGTATGGGCGATTGGCACGGGTAAGACAGCTACGCCTGAGATGGCACAACAAGTCCATGCAGTAATACGTGCAGCGCTGGCGCGAGCTGATGCGACTGCAGCCAATACGATTCGTATTTTGTATGGCGGTAGTATGAAGCCAGACAACGCCAAAGAATTACTCGCTATGTCAGATATTGATGGCGGATTAATAGGCGGCGCTTCATTGAAAGCTGCCGATTTTTTAGCGATTGCAGCTGCGGCTTAATAGGCTTCGCAACTAATGTGATTTAGATTTAATCGGACGTTGTATTTGCAAACGCGCACCTGCGTAAATGCGTTCAACGCCGATCCTGGTAACAAAAATGGTGGTAATCGATTTAATAGAATGACGGAAATTCAATTATGAATACTTTGCTTGGTATTGTTATCGTTGTGCAGGTCGTAACTGCGCTGATTATTATTGGTTTAGTGCTTCTGCAGCATGGTAAAGGTGCTGATATGGGTGCGGCATTTGGTTCAGGCGCATCGGGTAGCCTGTTTGGTGCGAGTGGGTCATCGAACTTTCTCTCCCGATCAACCGGTATCGCAGCAGGTGTATTTTTTGTGGCCACACTGGCATTGAGTTATCTAGGTAGCCGTCCCATCGCTGCGGGTGGTGCGGGTGTGATGGATCAGATACCTGCAACTCCAGCAAATTCAACAGCACCGGCCAAGCCACAAAATGCGACTGGTCAGTCACAATCTGTAGCCCCTGCCTCTGGTCAATCAAACGAGATACCGAAGTAAGTGCTGCATGACTGCTAGTGCGTAGTAGTCAATTAGGTATATTCCATCGTTTCATGAGTTTGACTCATGTAAATCAACGACTTGCGGGTCGCGATTAAAACGATAGTCGTAAGGAGTTACTCGATTATTTCAGATCGATTACTCACTAACGATACTGCGTTGAATTGGTATCTCAAAGCAGGTTAAAATGGCATGCTTTTGCCGACGTGGTGAAATTGGTAGACACGCTATCTTGAGGGGGTAGTGGCGTAAGCTGTGCGAGTTCGAGTCTCGCCGTCGGCACCAGTTAAAAAATAATCTAGCGGGCCAGTAAGAGAATGCCTTTTACTGGCTTTTTGCTGAAATGACAGGGTTGTCGTTTTGGCTTCATGTTGGGTGATAATTTCATCTGATTTTTTCTACTGCGACTATTGTGAACCTCGAAAACTACCTGCCGATTTTGTTGTTCATTGGTGTCGGTATTGTTGTCGGTGTTGCTCCCCAAATTCTGGGCCGCCTGCTTGGACCGCACAGACCTGACGCACAAAAGACTTCCGCCTATGAATGCGGTTTCGAAGCATTCGAAGATGCGCGTATGAAGTTTGATGTGCGCTACTACCTGGTCGCCATACTCTTCATATTGTTTGATCTCGAGGTTGCGTTTCTTGTGCCTTGGGCGGTTGCTATGAGCGACATTGGCTTGCTAGGTTTTTGGGCAATGATGATTTTTCTTGGTGTGCTGGTGGTGGGCCTAATTTTCGAGTGGAAAAAAGGCGCCCTAGATTGGGAATGATCAATGGCTATTGAAGGCTTACTTAACGAAGGCTTTGTCACGACGACGGCTGACAAGCTAATCAACTGGACCCGTACAGGTTCGCTATGGCCGATGACCTTTGGTCTGGCTTGCTGCGCGGTTGAGATGATGCATGCGGGTGCGTCACGCTACGATCTTGATCGTTTCGGTGTGGTGTTTCGTCCGTCACCCAGACAATCCGATGTGATGATTGTGGCAGGCACACTATGCAACAAGATGGCACCGGCTCTACGCAAGGTATATGACCAGATGGCAGAGCCACGCTGGGTCATATCGATGGGTTCCTGCGCGAATGGTGGCGGTTACTACCATTACTCCTATTCAGTTGTTCGCGGTTGTGATCGTATCGTTCCGGTGGATATTTATGTTCCTGGATGCCCACCGACTGCTGAGGCACTGTTGTACGGGATCATGCAATTGCAAAACAAAATCCGCCGTACCAACACCATCGCCCGCTGAATTCAACGAATCCAGACATGAGCACCCAACTCGACAACCTCAAAAATGCTTTGCAGCTGGTATTGGGTGAAAAAATTCACTCAATCACCGACGAGCTCGGCGAAATCACGATAGTCATTAAGTCATCGGATTATTTATCTGCGATGCAGGATTTGCGTGATCATGCATCCACTCGATTTGAGCAATTGCTCGATCTGTGTGGCGTCGATTACTCCGGCTATGGTGATGGCGCATGGCATGGCGCTCGTTTCGCCGTAGTGATTCATCTGTTGTCGGTCAAGCATAACTGGCGTTTACGTGTACGCACCTTTGCTACTGACGATGATTTGCCTGTTATTCCTTCCGTGTGTCCGATTTGGTCGTCTGCTAATTGGTATGAGCGCGAAGCGTTTGATTTATTCGGCATTCTGTTTGAAGGACATGACGATCTGCGTCGTTTGCTGACCGATTACGGTTTTATTGGTCATCCCTTCCGCAAAGATTTTCCGATCAGCGGTTATGTAGAGATGCGCTACGACCCTGAGCAAAAGCGGGTAATTTATCAGCCCGTCACGATTGAGCCGCGTGAGAACGTACCGCGTGTGATTCGTGAAGATAACTACGGTATTAAATAGTCATGACATTTTTTAATAACAGCGTGCGCAACAATTTCTCAATGATTTTGGTTTCCGCCAAAATTGAGTCATCTACTTCCCTTCGTAATGTGTTGATTAAGGGAGCGACTCGTCGTGGCTGAAATTAAGAACTACACGCTCAATTTTGGACCTCAGCATCCGGCGGCGCATGGTGTGTTGCGCCTTGTGTTGGAGCTGGATGGCGAAGTTATTCAACGAGCAGATCCTCACATCGGCTTGTTGCACCGTGCGACTGAAAAGCTGGCTGAAACGCGCACCTATCTGCAATCCGTGCCTTACATGGATAGGCTTGATTACGTCTCAATGATGTGTAACGAGCATGCCTATGTGATGGCGATTGAAAAATTGCTGAACCTGGAAGTGCCTTTGCGTGCGCAATATATTCGTGTGATGTTTGATGAAATCACGCGCATATTGAATCACCTGCTGTGGTTAGGCGCGCATGCATTAGACGTGGGTGCGATGGGTGTGTTCTTGTATGCCTTCCGTGAGCGCGAAGATTTGATGGACTGCTACGAAGCCGTCTCCGGTGCGCGACTGCACGCAGCTTATTACCGTCCAGGTGGTGTGTATCGTGATCTGCCGGACAGCATGCCGCAATACAAAGCGTCAATGATTCGCAACGCGAAAGCGATCACGCGACTTAACGATAATCGTCAGGGTTCATTGCTCGACTTTATCGAAGACTTTACGAATCGTTTTCCCACCTATGTCGATGAATATGAAACGCTGTTAACAGATAACCGTATCTGGAAGCAGCGCTTAGTTGGTATTGGTGTGGTGTCGCCAGAACGTGCGTTGCAGATGGGTTTTACTGGTGCGATGTTGCGTGGTTCAGGGATTGAGTGGGATCTGCGTAAGAAGCAGCCCTACGAAGTTTACGATTTAATGGATTTTGATATTCCGGTGGGTGTGAATGGCGATTGCTATGACCGCTATCTGGTGCGCGTTGAAGAAATGCGCCAGTCCAATCGTATTGTTAAGCAGTGTGTTGAGTGGTTGCGTAATAACTCAGGTCCGGTCATGACGGATAACCACAAAGTGGCACCTCCTTCGCGTGTGGATATGAAATCCAATATGGAGGAGTTGATTCACCACTTCAAATTATTTACTGAAGGTTTCCACGTGCCGCAAGGTGAAGCCTATGCGGCTGTTGAGCATCCTAAAGGTGAGTTTGGTATCTATTTAATTTCGGATGGTGCGAACAAGCCCTACCGATTGAAGATACGTGCCCCCGGGTTTGCTCATCTGGAAGGTTTGAATGAAATGGCTAAGGGTCACATGATTGCAGATGCTGTAACAATCATTGGTACGCAAGATATTGTGTTTGGTGAGATTGACCGCTAAGCGGTTTTATCCAAAAGGTTAGGTAATGCTGTTATCAGAGCAAGCGTATAAAAAAATAGATCGTGAACTAGCAAAGTTCCCTGCAGATCAACGTCAATCGGCGGTGATGGCGGCGCTCGCCATTGCGCAAGATGAGTATGGTTGGGTCTCGCCAGAAGTAATGCAAGATGTAGCCGATTACATAGGCATGCCTGCGATCGCTGTTCAGGAAGTGGCGACCTTCTACAATATGTATGACCTGAAGCCCGTAGGTAAGCACAAGGTAACAATTTGTACTAACTTGCCTTGCGCTTTGTCAGGTGGAGAAAAAGCCGCGGCCTATCTCAAAGAAAAATTGGGTATCGACTATCGCCAAACAACCGCTGATGGTCAGTTCACTTTAGTTGAAGGTGAATGCATGGGAGCGTGCGGTGATTCGCCGGTGCTGCTAGTGAATAACAAACGCATGTGCAGTCACATGTCGAATGAAAAAATCGATGCTTTGCTAGCGGAGTTGAAAAAATGACTTGCCTACACGATCGTCATATTCAGCCCTTGATCTTGGCGGGTCTTGATGGTGCTAACTGGCGCCTCGCAGATTACGTTAAGCGCGGCGGCTATGCGTCCCTGCGCCGCATCCTTACCGAAAATATTCCACCTGAACAGGTGATTGCTGAACTCAAAGCATCGTCATTGCGTGGACGCGGTGGTGCAGGCTTTCCAACGGGATTGAAGTGGAGTTTCATGCCACGCCAATTCCCCGGTCAAAAATACTTAGTCTGTAATTCGGATGAGGGCGAGCCGGGTACGTTCAAAGATAGAGACATTCTTCGTTATAACCCGCATAGCGTAATCGAAGGCATGGCCATTGGTGCCTACGCGATGGGTATCCCTGTGGGCTATAACTACATTCACGGCGAAATCTGGGATGTCTATGATCGCTTCGAAGAAGCCTTAGACGAAGCCCGCGCAGCAGGTTTTCTTGGCGATAGCATTTTGGGCTCGAATTTTTCATTCCAGCTGCATGCGTTTCATGGATACGGCGCCTATATCTGCGGTGAAGAAACCGCCTTGCTCGAATCGCTAGAAGGTAAAAAAGGTCAGCCACGTTTCAAGCCACCGTTCCCTGCGAGTTTTGGTTTGTACGGTAAGCCCACCACGATTAACAATACTGAGACCTTTGCAGCGGTTCCGTTTGCACTGAGTTTGGGTGGTGAGGCTTACGCTGCAATAGGCAAGCCGAATAATGGCGGCACGAAGATTTTTTCAGTCTCGGGTGATGTCGCTAAACCGGGTAACTACGAAGTACCGCTTGGGACGCCGTTCGCTACATTGCTTGAATTAGCCGGTGGCATGCGTGACGGTAAAAAAATTAAGGCCGTTATTCCTGGTGGTTCATCTATGCCTGTGTTGACTGGCGATTTGATGATGCAAACCGATATGGATTACGACTCGATTGCGAAAGCCGGCTCTATGTTGGGTTCAGGTGCAGTGATCGTGATGAATGAAGACCGCTGCATGGTGAAGTCGTTGTTGCGTCTATCGTATTTCTACTACGAAGAATCCTGCGGTCAATGTACGCCGTGCCGCGAAGGCACTGGTTGGCTGTACCGTATGGTGCATCGTATTGAGCATGGTCAGGGTAGAGCTGACGATCTGGATCTACTGAATTCTGTGTGTGATGGTATTCAGGGGCGCACGATTTGCGCACTGGGTGATGCTGCCGCTATGCCGGTGCGCGCCATGATCAAGAATTTTAAAGATGAGTTTGCGTATCACATCGAGCACAAGCGTTGCCTTGTGCCGACCTATATCTGACCGGGACAATCATGGTTGAGATCGAGATAGACGGAAAAAAAGTCGAGGTGCAGGAGGGCTCCATGGTGATGGATGCCGCCAACCGCCTAGGCACGTATATTCCTCACTTTTGTTATCACAAAAAACTTTCCATCGCGGCTAACTGCCGTATGTGTTTAGTTGAAGTCGAGAAGGCTCCTAAACCCTTGCCCGCTTGTGCTACGCCAGTGACTGCGGGCATGATCGTTCGCACGCACAGCGAAAAAGCGGTGAAGGCACAAAAAGATGTGATGCAATTTTTGTTGATCAATCATCCGCTTGATTGTCCTATTTGCGATCAAGGCGGTGAATGTCAGTTGCAAGATTTAGCTGTGGGTTATGGTCCATCGTCTTCGCGCTACGAAGAAGAAAAACGTGTGGTTCATGCTAAAGATGCAGGACCGCTGATCTCTATGAAAGAGATGAGCCGCTGCATACATTGCACGCGTTGCGTTCGCTTCGGACAAGAAATTGCGGGCGTGATGGAATTTGGCATGCTCAATCGTGGTGAGCATTCCGAGATCACCACCTTTGTGAATAAAACCGTGGATTCCGAATTATCTGGAAACATGATCGACCTGTGCCCAGTGGGTGCGCTGACATCGAAGCCGTTTCGTTATAGCGCCCGGACGTGGGAACTTTCGCGTCGTAAGTCGGTCAGCCCGCACGATAGCTTGGGTGCTAATTTGGTTGTGCAGGTCAAAGGCGCGCAAGTGATGCGCATACTGCCACTTGAAAATGACGCTATCAATGAATGCTGGTTATCGGATCGTGATCGCTTTGCGTATGAAGGATTAAACAGCGCAGATCGTTTAACGTCGCCGATGATCAAACAAGACGGTAAATGGCAAACCACTCACTGGCAAACTGCGCTTGAGTATGTGGCGCATGGCTTGCGTAATATTCGTCATGAGCACGGTGTAGATTCCATCGCAGCGCTCGCAACACCGTATTCGACGTTAGAAGAGTTAACGTTATTGCAGAAAATGATTCGAGGATTGGGAT
>CAINAY010000370.1 GCA_903846425.1 uncultured Noviherbaspirillum sp. | reverse complement strand
TGAAACGAGCTGAGCCATACCCAAGCGCGCGGCAGAACGCAGTAATGGCAGAGTCAGGTTATGTGCAGTCTCAGGATCGAGTGAGAACAGTAGGGGGCGGGCTAGGGAGTAGAGATTGTTTTTCGACACAACGACGGCCTGTGAGTGACTGATAAAAAAAGCCAGTAGAAGCTGGCTATTTTACCTTCGACCGCTTATTTGCTCAGAGTGCTTCCCACCGACCCTTGCGTAAAGCTTCGATGGGTTTGAAATTTGTTTTGTACGCCATCTTTTCGCTTTGCGATATCCAGTAGCCCAGATAGACGTAAGAAATACCCAATTGACGTGCCTGCTCAATTTGCCACAACACGTTGTAAGTGCCGAAGCTGGCGCGCTCTTCATCAGGATCAAAGAAAGTATAAACAGAAGATAAGCCATCATCCAATACATCGATGATGCTCACCATGCGCAGCTCACCATCAGGCTCACGGAATTCGACTAAGCGTGTGTTGACTTTACTTTGCAATAAAAATTGCGCGTATTGATCGCGACTATCTTGATCCATGCCACCACCGGCGTGGCGAGCTGATTGATAACGAAGATAGAGTTCGTAATGCTCTTGCACATAAGCGAGCTTGGAAACGCCAGTAGTCAATAACTGATGCTGCTTCCATGCGCGACGCTGACTGCGATTAGCGACGAATTCATCAACATTGACTCGCACGGGCGTGCACGCCTGACAGCCATCGCAGTAAGGGCGATAAGTAAAAATTCCGCTACGACGAAAACCGTTTTTTACCAGCTCTGAATACACATCTGCATTGATGAGATGCGAAGGAGTGGCGACCTGAGAGCGCGCTTGACGGCTTTCAAGATAGCTGCACGGGTAGGGTGCCGTCGCGTAGAACTGTAGCGTCGAGAAGGGCAGGTCCTTCAGGTGCGTCATGGAGTCTCTTCTGGCTTTGTGATTGTTGGAATTGAACTCAATCCTACACTGAAGCTTGCGCTTTTGTCGTGCGGTCCTTCTGCAAACAGTTGTCTAGGCCGCCAATTCTGTATATCGGGCTCAGAAATCGCTGTTTTCATTAGCGCAATGAATTCTGCGCGCCGTATTGGTTTGGCGCCTAGCGAGGCCAGATGAGACGTTTCCTGCTGGCAGTCAATCATCTCCACTCCATGGTGCCGCAGAAAATCAACTAGATAGGCCAACGCGACTTTGGATCCATCGGGCACGAGTGAAAACATAGACTCACCATAAAACATTTTCCCTATGCTGACACCATATGCCCCAGCGACAAGATGGTTATCAAACCAAAGTTCAGATGAATGGGCATGCCCCATCTTGTGCAATGCGCAATAGCCTTCCATGATTTGATGCGATATCCAGGTTCCATCGCTACCATCGCGCGGCTGCGCGCACGCATGAATGACATCGTAAAAAGCAGAATCAAAACGCAGCGTCCACTGACCACCGTTTCTCATACTGCGATCAATTTTTTTTAGTGTTTTAGTCAGGCTGCGTGAGATGCGAAAGTCCTCAATGCGAAGCACCATTCGTGGATCAGTACTCCACCAGAGCACAGGCTGGTTATCAGAAAACCACGGAAAGATGCCGTTTTTATAGGCTTCTAGTAGCCGACTGGGGGATAGATCGGCACCAGCGGCCAACAAACCCGGTGCACCGTCGGCTTCGGTCAATGCCTGATCGGTATCAGGAAATGGTGTGTCAGGTTCCAACCAAGGGATCATCTAGCTCACCAATTTAGGTATCTATTTCGCACTGATTATGTGCGACAGCGCATCTATGCAAAAGCGATTAAAAATAAAAAACATTGTATTTCAATGAGTTAAAAATTTTGCAATGCAGCACCAAAATGGAACGAAAATTGCTGATGCAAACGCTCCAGCAATTATTTTTGCACCTTATTAGGGAGTAGTCATGGATGCATTCCACAGCGGTGCCGACACGCTTTTTATCATGTTGGGCGCCATCATGATCCTAGCCATGCACGCGGGGTTCGCCTTTCTGGAGCTGGGCACGGTTCGGAAAAAAAACCAAGTCAATGCACTAGTGAAAATATTAGTGGATTTTGCGGTTTCCACCATGGCTTATTTCTTTGTGGGTTATTACATTGCTTACGGTGTGCATTTTTTTGTCGGTGCCGAAGAGCTTTCTGCAAAGAGTGGCTTTGAAATGGTGAAGTTTTTTTTCCTGCTGACATTCGCCGCGGCTATTCCAGCGATTATTTCCGGTGGCATCGCTGAGCGTGCTCGTTTCAATCCACAATTAGTGGCAACGGCATTGCTGGTAGGCCTGGTGTATCCATTTTTTGAGGGCATTGCATGGAACCAGCGTTTCGGCATTCAGGCGTGGCTTGAATCAAGTTTCGGTGTTCCTTTCCATGATTTTGCAGGTTCAGTGGTTGTTCATGCGGTCGGCGGTTGGGCAGCGTTACCAGCTGTCATTTTGTTGGGCTCACGTCGAGGACGTTATTCGGGCGATGGTGCAGTGGCTGCTCACCCGCCTTCGAGCATTCCATTTTTAGCACTCGGTGCTTGGATTTTAGCGGTCGGTTGGTTTGGATTTAATGTCATGAGTGCGCAGACTCTCGACAAGATGAATGGTCTGGTTGCGATGAACTCGCTCATGGCGATGGTCGGAGGTACCTTGGTCGCGGTTGTTATGGGTAAGAATGATCCAGGCTTTGCTTACAACGGACCTCTCGCTGGTTTAGTCGCCGTATGTGCAGGTTCAGATTTAATGCATCCCTTGGGTGCGTTGGTAACCGGTGGTATTGCAGGCTTCATTTTTGTTTGGTTATTTACGCTGACACAAAACCGCTGGAAGATTGATGATGTGTTGGGTGTCTGGCCTTTACATGGTTTATGCGGCGCGTGGGGCGGAATCGCAGCTGGAATTTTTGGATTGCAATCCTTAGGTGGAATGGGTGGCGTATCACTGATGTCGCAAGTGATCGGCACCTTACTAGGCATCGTCGTTGCCTCTTTAGGAGGTCTTCTGATTTACGGCGTACTCAAGATGACTGTCGGTATTCGACTTGACCCTGAAGAAGAGTACGATGGTGCTGATCTATCCATACACAAAATCACGGCCACTCCGGAACGCGAGGTCAGTTGGTGATAGCGATTGATTCTTATGTTGTGATTGACTTGCGTATATCGAACGAGTGAAATCCAAACGATTGCGGATTTTTTTGAGCAGCGAGATCGGCGAAAAAAAGTTTTAATGTCTTCGATACCGTTGGGAAGGCGAGATCTTCCCACGGTATATCTGATTCTGAAAAAAGTTTAACTTCCAGGCTTTCAGTGCCTGCTGAAAAATTCAGATCTAACAAACGTGCGCGATAAAAAAGGTGTACTTGTTGTACGTGAGGTACATTCAGCATGGTGTAAAGCTCTTGCATCTCTATGTTTGCGCCGGCCTCTTCTAGCGTTTCGCGCGCGGCTGCTTCAGAGGTGGTTTCATTGTTTTCCATGAAGCCGGCAGGTAGCGTCCAAAAGCCCAGTCGAGGCTCGATAGCGCGTCGACAAAGCAAAATCTTTTGATCGCCGTCGTGATCCCAAAAAGGGATACTTCCAACAACCATCTTTGGGTTCTGGTAGTGAACAGTACTGCACTGTTCACACACGTGCCGCAAACGATTATCGTCGGGTGGTATTTGAAGCGAAACAGTGTTTCCGCAGTTCGAGCAAAAATTCATTGCAAAGTGTTTGGTGAGTTTGCTAAAGCGCGACGTAAGGCCTTTGTAGCCAGTGTAGCACTCGAACGGCGAATGTCTTCTCAGTATCAAAGATTGCAAACTTTGACTATACGCTGTATATTTCAGTCCCTCAGACGCGGGGTGGAGCAGTCTGGCAGCTCGTCGGGCTCATAACCCGAAGGTCGTAGGTTCAAATCCTGCCCCCGCAACCAGTTATCAGGCCCGGTTAATTCAACCGGGTTTTTTTTTGCGGCGATCGCGTTGACTAGCAGCCGATCAGATTCGACTACCGCTGTACGTGATGGCTTTCACATACGCAATCTGTATGTCCTTTGGCTTAGCCTAAAATTTCAGGCGATGACAAGCGCCAGGAAGTGCCCTATAATCCGGCCAACTTGGCTTGACGCGGCTTCGTTCCTATTGCGGGACTTTCCGCCACGCGTCCCACTAGTCAGATGGCCTAGCCCACGTCACTCGCCCACCAAAAAAGCATAATTCTCGGGCGCTGGCGTTATAGCACCACCGATATTTCTGTTCCCAACGCGGCTCCATTTGCTTGGGCCTTGAATAATTGCATTCCATAGCTACCAACCTAACTGCAAGAACCGCAGATGAATACCCAAGAGGCGAAAAAAGTCCTCGAGACAGTGCTGTTATGCACTCACGAGGCGCTTTCCATTAACGATCTGAAAAAGTTATTTGCCGGTCCTGTCGAGGAGGCGGAATCGACACTCGATACCGAGACCATCAAATCACTTTTAGAAGAATTAGCGCAAGATTGGTCCGAGCGCGGCGTTGAGCTCGCCATGCTTTCTACCGGCTGGCGCTTTCAAAGTCGTCCGGAAATGAAACCGTTTCTAGATCGACTCAATCCGGATAAGCCACCAAAGTACACACGAGCTACGCTGGAGACATTAGCCATTATTGTGTATCGACAGCCAGTAACGCGCGGCGACATTGAAGATATTCGTGGAGTGGCGGTTAATTCACAGACCATCAAACTGCTGGAAGACCGTGGATGGGTGGATGTGATTGGACATCGTGATGTGCCCGGCAGGCCAGCGTTATTGGCGACTACGAAGCAATTCCTTGATGACTTAGGATTGTCATCGTTGGAGGAATTACCACCACTACAAGCGGTCGGCGGCGAGGGTAATGAGGTAGCTGCTGCGATGCAGGCCTTAGAACAAAATTTGGAGGCGTCACTGAATCAGGCATCAATTGATTTTGTTGAGGCTGCAGTAAATGATGATGAAGCTGCTCATGCAGTGAGTGTGCCTCAAGGCGGTGATGCAGAGCCTGTTGAGCATGAAAGCAATGAAGAACACCACCAGCCGTCCACTACAACCGAAGATAAACCACACACCGAATCCGACAATGACAGCCCACAATCCCACTGATACGCCAGCTGCGTTGAACGCCGTTGATTCCGCATCGGAGTCGGAGCGGCCGCAAGCAGAAGCGGGAGAAAAAACACGCGATGGTGAGCATAAACCACCTCATCGAGGTGTCAGAGGTCCACGATCGCTGAGGCGTTCCAGAGGTGGCGATCGTTCTACCGATGGTACTGGCGATACGCCTAAGCATGCGGGTGGTGCGCGAGAAAGTCGGGAGCAAAAATTTAAAGATACTAAGGATCCACAACGGCATCCACAAAAAAACAGACAAGGTCCACGCTCTGGTCCTGCGGATCGTCAGGGTCCACGCAAGCCCCACGCACGTCCCGCGCCGGTTGATGCGGACGCGATTTTTAGTTTTGTGACGTCCGATGCTTACGATACGCCGGTCGCTAGTGATGAGGCCGGGCCTCGGTCGTCAGCACGTAACCAAAAACCTGTGCGACGTGATTTAACGGCGGATGATGACGCGCCAAAATTGCACAAAGTGTTGGCGGAAGCGGGTATGGGCTCACGTCGCGATATGGAAGAGTTGATTATCGCGGGCCGAGTCTCGGTGAATGGAGAGCCTGCACATATAGGTCAGCGCATTCTGCCCACAGATTTAGTGCGGATTAATGGCAAACCTGTTCAGCGCAAGGTGAGTACCAAGCCACCGCGTGTTCTGATTTATCACAAGCAGGCTGGAGAAATTGTTAGTTCCAGTGATCCCGAAGGTCGTGCGACCGTGTTTGATCGTCTTCCTAATATCAAGGCCAGTAAATGGTTAGCGGTGGGTCGATTGGATTTCAATACCGAAGGTCTATTGTTGTTTACAACGTCTGGTGATCTCGCTAATCGATTAATGCATCCACGTTACGGCATTGAGCGTGAATATGCAGTTCGCACGCTGGGTGAGCTGGAAGAAGGTATGCGTCAGAAATTACTCTCGGGTGTAGAGCTTGATGATGGCCCGGCGCAGTTCAACAAAATTGCTGATGGCGGTGGTGAAGGCGCTAATCGTTGGTATCGCGTGACTATTTCTGAAGGCCGCAACCGTGAGGTGCGCCGCATGTTTGAAGCCGTTGGGCTGACGGTGTCGCGTTTGATCCGTACTCGTTACGGCACGCTGACGCTGCCTTCTGCACTTCGACGTGGACGTTGGCAAGAAATGGATGAGCACACTGTTAGGCAGTTGATGACTTCCAGCGGCCTAGAAAAATCGCCTGGCCGCCAAGGTCCAGCCAAGCCGCATGGAAATTATGGTGGTGCTAAGCCTGTTCATGGCTCAGCTCCGCGCAATGGAAATGGTATTCAAAATGGCAAGCGGCCTGCTAATAAGCCGCGTCAACCCGATCCTTTGCAAACAGCGCTTGGATTTCCTACAACGGGTAATGGCACCCGTCAGGGCAGACCTCAGGACGGTCAGCGCCGCTCAAATGGCGCTACGGGACAGTGGGCCAGCGATCGCTTTGGTACTGCAACACCTGGGCGTCGTCGTACACGCGGCTAATATTCTTATTTTAATAATTTTCATCAGTGGCATTTGCATTGCAGCGTAGCCGCTTATCGCCTATAATCAGGGACTTAACAAAGTCTCAGTGACTCTGCGTGCGGTTCGGCTTTCATGGCTGATAACACGTTGATAGAGTGCAGAGCAAGAAAGATGGGCAGATGCCCATTTTTTTTTTCCGAAAAGTTTGTGATTCAATTTTTGGGTGGTGAAGCTCAGCAGGAGCGCGGTTTGGTTTTATCAGCATTAATTGAAAAGACAGTTACTGGCTTGGGCTACGAGTTAGTAGATTTCGAGCAGGCCGCGCGTGGCTTGCTGAGGGTATATATCGATGTACCCGTTGAACAAGAGCGTGCAGTCACAGTGGAAGATTGTGAAAAAGTCACTCACCAGTTGCTGCATGTGCTCACTGTAGAAAACGCGAACTATGAGCGCTTGGAAGTGTCTTCGCCTGGGCTAGATCGGCGGCTGAAGAAATTGGCAGATTACGTTCGATTTGTTGGGCACGAAGCCACGGTCAAATTGAGAATGCCTATGCCATCAGCGGCAAATCGCAAATCCTTTCAGGGTTTGCTGCATGAACCTGATGGAGAAACTCTCAGGCTTGAATTCGAAGGAAATGAAGGGCCTGCGATGTTGGAGTTTTCGCTGGCAGAAGTGGACAAGGCACGGTTGGTGCCGAAAGTGGATTTCAGGAGTCGTAAATGAGTCGCGAAATTTTGATGCTGGTAGATGCGCTGGCGCGCGAAAAAAATGTGGACAAAGAAGTTGTCTTTGGCGCCTTAGAGCATGCACTTGCCCAGGCTACCAAAAAACGTTATCAGGGAGACGTAGACATTCGCGTCGCGATTGATCGTGAGACAGGCGAGTTTGAAACCTTTCAACGCTGGCATGTGGTTCCTGATGAAGCTGGCCTTCAATTGCCCG
>CAINAY010000369.1 GCA_903846425.1 uncultured Noviherbaspirillum sp. | reverse complement strand
GCTGGGTAAGAAAAAAACACTCGATGCTCAGCAGCGCGAACAGGTCAGTGCGCTCTTGCACGACAGGATGACTGAAGCAGTTATCAGCGACACCTCAGAGGCCGCTGGCTTATTCCAGGAATTAGCTGCACAACCCTTAGCCTATATAGAATCAAATCAGCGTGGCAGAGCCGCGCTGGAAGAAGCGAACAGCACACTCGGTTTGGCGTTGTCTGATGACGAAATCGATTATCTGCTCGACGCATTTAATCGAGCTGGACGAAATCCGACCGATGTCGAACTAATGATGTTCGCGCAGGCAAATAGCGAACATTGCCGACACAAGATTTTTAATGCGGATTGGACCATCGATGGTGAGAAGCAGGAGCGTTCACTGTTTGCGATGATTCGTAACACGCATCAACTTAATCCGCGTGGCACGGTGGTGGCGTACTCAGATAATTCATCGGTGATTGAAGGCGCGACCGTATCACGGTTTTATGCGCGAGCAGATCAAGGCGGTGCGTATCGTGCTTCAGATGAGCTGACGCACATTTTGATGAAGGTCGAGACGCATAATCATCCGACCGCCATTTCTCCATTTCCCGGTGCATCAACGGGCGCTGGTGGTGAGATTCGCGATGAAGGCGCCACCGGTCGCGGCGCTAAACCTAAAGCAGGTTTAACCGGATTTACGGTCTCCAACCTGATGCTGACTCACGCCGTCAGGCAATGGGAAAACGCGCTTGATGTAACGACACAGCCAGACCAACGCAAGATGCCCGGTATGGCAGGCATCGTAGGTAAACCTGAGCGTATTGCTTCACCACTGCAGATCATGATCGATGGCCCGATAGGTGGCGCGGCCTTCAACAATGAATTTGGTCGTCCTAATCTAGCCGGTTATTTCCGCAGCTACGAGCAGAATGTTGCGGGCACGGTGTATGGCTATCACAAGCCCATCATGATTGCGGGTGGCATGGGAAATATCTCTGCACTCCATACTCAAAAAGAAGGTCTGCCACCGGGTAGTTTGTTAATACAACTCGGCGGCCCTGGTATGCGCATAGGTATGGGTGGTAGCGCAGCTTCGTCGATGGCTACGGGTGCGAACACCGCTGATCTCGATTTCGATTCTGTTCAGCGCGGCAATCCTGAAATGCAGCGGCGTGCACAAGAAGTGATTAATGCCTGCTGGTCTATGGGTGAAAGCAATCCCGTGCTTTCGATTCATGATGTTGGTGCGGGTGGATTATCGAATGCATTTCCAGAACTAACCAACGATGCGGGTCGCGGTGCTGTATTTGATTTGCGTAAAATTCATCTCGAAGAATCGGGCATGTCGCCGCGTGAAATTTGGAGCAATGAATCACAAGAGCGCTATGTACTTGGAATAGCGCCGGCGAGTCTGCCGCTCTTTACGCGTATGTGCGAGCGTGAGCGTTGCCCATTTGCAGTCGTTGGTATCGCCACTGAAGAGCGACAGTTGCGCGTACTCGATCCTGAGCATGACAACTATCCGGTTGATATGCCCATGGAAGTGTTGTTGGGTAAGCCGCCTAAAATGCATCGCGATGTGCAACGTCAAGCGACGCCGAAAGTCGCTTTAGATCTGACAGATATCACCTTAGACGATGCCGCTGAACGCGTGCTGCGTCAGCCAACCGTCGCGGATAAATCATTTTTAATCACGATTGGCGATCGCACCGTAGGTGCACACACTGTGCGCGATCAGATGGTAGGCCCTTGGCAAGTGCCGGTCGCTGATTGCGCCGTCACTACCATGAGCCACCAAGGTTATCTCGGTGAAGCAATGGCAATGGGCGAACGCACGCCACTCGCGGTGATCAACGCACCGGCTTCTGGTCGTATGGCCGTGGGTGAGGCCATCACCAATATTACGGCAGCCGCTATCGAAACACTGTCGGACATTAAGCTATCCGCTAACTGGATGGCCGCTTGCGGACAACCGGGCCAAGATGCAGCTTTGTTCGACACCGTGAAAGCAGTGGGTATGGAGTTATGTCCTGCCTTGGGCATTAGCATCCCAGTGGGTAAAGATTCTTTATCCATGCGCACGACTTGGAAAGATGACGAAGGCGATAAGACTGTGCTTTCTCCGGTGTCGCTGATTGTGTCGGCCTTTGCACCTGTTAGCGATGTAAGACGTTCGCTTACGCCGCAGCTGCGAACCGATTTGGGTGAGACCGCACTGATTTTGATTGATCTGGGTCGCGGCAAGAATCGACTTGCCGCATCCGTATTCACCCAAGTGATTCAGCAGTTAGGTGATGACGTCCCTGATGTGGATAGCGCCGATGATCTGAAAGCATTTTTCAATGTCGTGCAGCGTTTGAATCGCGACGGACATTTACTCGCTTATCACGATCGCTCTGACGGCGGTTTATATGCCACGCTATGTGAAATGTCGTTCGCTGGTCATACGGGTATGTCTGTCAATCTCGATATCCTTGTTATGGAAAGCGAGCATGCGGCGGATTGGGGCGACTCCAAAAATTGGGCTTCACAAGTTGACCATCGCCGTAATGATCTCACTTTGCGCGCATTGTTTAATGAAGAGCTGGGTGCTGTATTACAAGTTAAAGCCTCCGAAAAATCGGATGTGATGAATGTGCTGCGTGAATATGGTCTGGGTGCTTGCAGTCATATCATCGGTAAACTGAATGATCGTGATGTGATTGAATTTACGCGC
>CAINAY010000368.1 GCA_903846425.1 uncultured Noviherbaspirillum sp. | reverse complement strand
TTATACCCGCCTGTGAAAATATGCCTTCGGGAACCGCTACTCGTCCGGGCGATATCGTCACTTCCATGTCAGGTCAGACTATAGAAATTTTGAACACGGATGCAGAAGGCCGACTGATTTTGTGTGACGCACTAACCTATGTCGAACGCTTCAAACCCGCTTGCGTGATAGATATTGCCACCCTGACTGGTGCTTGCATTACCGCTCTGGGTCATCACAACACCGGTTTGTTTACGCGTCACGATGAAGCACACGACGCACTGGCTGATGAATTACTCGCCGCTGGCAAATACTCCAATGACACAGCATGGCGCATGCCAATCGAAGAGGCTTACAACGAACAGCTGAAATCGAATTTTGCTGATATGGCTAATATTGGTGGCTCACCAGGTGGCAGCATCACTGCAGCGTGTTTCCTTGAACGTTACACTCGAAAATACACGTGGGCGCATTTGGATATCGCGGGCACCGCTTGGAAGAGTGGCGGCGCTAAAGGGTCAACCGGCCGGCCGGTACCGATGCTAACCACCTTTCTGATTGACCGTGCAGAAGGCTAATCTGTAAGAAATACCTTGTCTGCGGATCGAGGCTTGATTTTGATCCGCAGACAACTCACGCTACTCACGCTGTAAAAACTCCCCTCTTATGAAACTCGCTACTTGGAACGTCAACTCTCTCAAGGTTCGCTTACCGCATGTGGCGCAATGGCTGGAAAATAATCCGGTCGATGTGCTCTGCCTGCAAGAAACCAAGATGACCGACGATAAATTTCCACAAGCAGAGATTGAGGCACTCGGTTATCACGTTGCGTTTACTGGTCAAAAAACCTACAACGGTGTCGCCATACTGTCGCGCCATGCGATGACGGATGTGGTTAAAAATAATCCGCTGTTTGACGATGAGCAGCAACGAATTATCAGCGCTACCTTAGAAGGCATGCGCGTGATTTGCGCCTATGTTCCGAATGGACAGGCGGTAGGTACCGATAAGTATGCCTACAAACTAAAGTGGCTGGACGCACTGGCGCGCTGGTTAGAATCTGAATTGAAGCAGCATCCCAATCTCGCGATACTCGGTGATTACAACATCGCTCCCGCCGATGCTGATGTACACGATCCAGTGGCATGGAAAGATCAAGTCTTATGTTCTGATGAAGAACGCGCCGCCTTCCAACGGCTGTGCGCCCTGCCTCTCACCGATTCGTTCAGGATGTTTCCTCAGGCTGAGAAAAGTTTTAGTTGGTGGGATTATCGCCAGCTGGCTTTCAGACGCAACATGGGCGTACGGATCGACCATGTCCTACTCTCTTCATCACTCGCAGCGCGCTGCACGGCATGTGAGATCGACAAGCTGCCCAGAAAATGGGAACAACCTTCAGATCACACGCCAGTGATTGCAACGCTAAGTTGATTGAGTAATTAATCAGCCCTTGAGTGCGTTTCGAATTTGATCCAACGAAGTAGGATCTTCAATCGTGGTGGTATCACCCGGATCACGGCCTTCGCAAATCGCCTGAATCAAACGACGCAGCAATTTTCCTGAACGTGTCTTGGGTAATAAATTCACACAATGCACTCGTGCCGGACGAGCGACTGCGCCTAACTGCTTATCGACCAATCCCCAGACTTCTGATTCCAGCGCTAATCGTGCAGCAGGATCCGCCGCTGTGTCAGCCAGTTTAGGAACCACGAAGGCCACGGCAACCTGACCTTTGAGTTTATCTTCTACGCCCACCACTGCCACCTCGGAGACGTTGGGATGACTAGAGATACTCTCTTCGATCTCACGTGTTCCCAAACGATGACCCGCGACATTAATCACATCATCAGTTCTACCAAGGATGAAGTAATAACCATCGTTATCGCGTATACCCCAATCGAAGGTGGAGTACACCTGCTCGTTACTAAAGTTTGACCAGTAGGTGTTTACAAAACGCTGATCATCACCGTACACCGTTTGCATGCAGCCTGGTGGTAATGGTCCTTCAATAACCAATACGCCTTTTTCATTGTCACCACACAGCTCGCCAGTTGATTCGTTCAACAGCTTCATTTTGTAGCCCGGCATAGGAACACCGGGGCTACCCAAGCGCGTGGGTTTATCTTGAACGCCCTTGGCAATCGAAAGTACCGGCCAACCCGTTTCTGTCTGCCAGTAGTTATCAATGATGGGCACACCGAGTTCACCGGCAATCCAATCCGAGGTCGGCTCATCTAAAGGCTCACCAGCGAGATAGAGCGCTTTGAGTGATGAGAGATCATGCTTACGCATGAGTTCAGACGGATGTTTTTTAAGTACGCGTACCGCTGTCGGCGCAGAAAACATGCGCGACACTTTGTGTTTTTCAACGATCTGCCACCATATGCTGGCATCGGGTCGAACCGGTACGCCTTCATACAAAATGGTAGCCATGCCGGCTATAAGCGGACCGTAAACGATATACGAGTGACCTACGACCCAACCAATATCGGAGGTACAGAAATACGTTTCACCAGGCTTGCCACAAAAAATGTAATCCATGGAGGTAGCCAGCGCTACCGTATAACCACCGACATCGCGCTGCACACCTTTGGGTTTACCTGTCGTACCTGAGGTATACAAAATATAGGAGATGTGGTCGGATGGCAGCCAAGTGACGGGTACCTTTGCATCCATGAACTGATGACGCAACTCAGCATAATCAACATCGCGACCAGCGACACGCTCCATAGCGGAGAGATGGCGATCAACTAAGAGCACATGCGCGGGCTTGTGTGATGCCAAACGAATCGCTTCATCCAGCAAGGGCTTATACGGAACGACTTTGCCGACACGTGAACCGGCATCAGCAGAGGCAATTAATTTAGGCTTCGCATCATCAATACGTGTCGCCAAACTGTGCGCAGCAAAACCACCAAACACCACCGAGTGAATTGCACCGATACGCGCACATGCGAGCATCGCAAACGTAGCTTCAGCAATCATGGGCATGTAAATCAACACCATGTCGCCCTTACCAACGCCCAGCGATTGCATGATGGCTGCGGTGCGCTCAACTTCGCGTTGCAGCTCGCGATAGCTCCAAGTTTTTTCTACGGGCGCAGCATCGGGAGTTTCGGTTGAAATAGCAATCAGCGCGGTTTGATCGCCTTGCTTGTCCACCCAACGATCAATCGCGTTGTGACAAAGATTGGTTTCACCACCGACGAACCAGTTAGAAAAAGGTGGCTTGGAATAATCGAGTACACGGGAATGCGGCGTACGCCACTCAATACGTTTTGCTTGCGCACCCCAAAACGTCTCAGGATCATCGATTGATTGTTTATACAACTCGTTGTAATCCATGCCGTGTCCCCTACCTTATTTTTATGTATCGACTGCTAACTACTTATGCGCCCATATCAAAAGCTATCACCGGGCACTTTGACCCATCCTTCCATCAACACGCGTGCACTGCGGCTCATAATAGCTTTAGTCACGCTCCAGTCGCCGTTACTGTTGACGGCCTCTGCACCGACACGCAGAGTGCCTGAAGGATGACCAAAACGAACCGCGCTACGTGCACCACCGCCAGCGGCGGCATTCACAAGCGTACCTGGTATGGCTGCGGCAGTACCAATCGCGACAGCGGCGGTACCCATCATCGCATGATGCAACTTACCCATAGAAAGCGCGCGCACTAGCAAATCGACACCCCCTGCTTTCACTTGTTTTCCACTCGACGAAATATAGTCAGCAGATTGAGCGACGAATGCCACCTTGGGG
>CAINAY010000367.1 GCA_903846425.1 uncultured Noviherbaspirillum sp. | reverse complement strand
GTGGTTTGAATTACTTGGGTTAACTGAAGTTGTAATCGTATCGTTGTTCGATTGTTGAACAGTTGGCATCGGGAAGATTCAAATACTGAGGCGCTTGCTTAGCGACCAGCGTGATGACATGCTGCAGGACATCCGGTCGAGCCGGTTTCAAGAGACACAAATTCAAAAGATTTGCGCCGTAAAGGCAATTATCACCGATGCTAGTAACGAAAGTATTGTGCAACGCCATCTTCAGGATGGCATTGTTTTGTATGTTTTTATTTTGACTCAGCAAGTCAACAGTCCAGTTCGACGCATCTAAATCTGAGGTGGATTCTTTAGAGGTGCTTTGGGATGCGGGCGGCAACCAAAGCAGACCGAAATCTTTCGAACAGATGAGTTCCAGCGCCAAATCCCAGTCGTCATTCACGATGGCGGCATGCACTTCGGGTAAACCGCTGCTAACGAGGTATTTGTGTTGATCCGAGCGCTTATTCCAGTCGAATCCAAATGATTTTGCATGCCACCCGGGAGGGCGAGTGCGCAGTTCAGGAGTTTGAGTTTCAGTTGAACTTGTTGGATTAACTGCCGTTGTAATTATGAGAGCGTTCGGTGGTTGGGCAGTGGTTACTGGTGGCAGGCTCATGTGAGCTCCTTTCAATAAAAGGTGAAAGAAGCTCGGTAACAAATGTTGCAGTGGGGTTCCTGCCTGTTTATTAACTGATGGGCTAAAAATTTACAGCAGTAAATTTTCTAAGGTGCGTCGGTAGATATTTTTCAGTGGGTCAATTTCTTCCACTGCGACATGTTCATCAATTTTATGAATGCTGGCATTGGTGGGGCCGCATTCAACGACTTGCGGACAGATTTGCGCAATGAAGCGACCATCAGAGGTTCCGCCCGTGGTTGAAAGCTCGGTATCGAGTCCAGTTTCACTTTTAATGGCTGCGGTAATAGCGTTGCTTAGCTTGCCCACGGGTGTGAGGAAAGGCAATCCACCGACTATCCATTTCAGATCGTATTCAAACCCATACTGATCTAGTAGTGCATGTACGCGTTTTTGCAAACCATCGACGGTACTCGCGGTAGAAAAACGGAAATTAAAATCAACAACACATTGGCCAGGTATGACATTCGATGCGCCGGTGCCTGCATGAATATTCGACATTTGCCATGACGTGGGCAGGTAATAGTCATTGCCAGTATCCCATTGCACCGCTGCTAATTCAGCCAGTGCAGGCATGGCGAGATGAATAGGATTTTTTGCCATATGTGGATAAGCAATGTGACCCTGTATACCTTTGATAATCAACTTGCCGGACATCGTGCCACGACGACCGTTCTTAATCATGTCACCGATGTATTTGACCGAAGTGGGTTCGCCAACGATGCAGTAGTCGAGTTGTTCGCCGCGTGCTTTAAGGAGGTCGCACACAATGACGGTGCCATCAATGGCGGGGCCTTCTTCATCGCTGGTGATTAAAAAACCGATAGACCCTTGGTGATTCGGGTGACTGGCTAAAAATTCTTCTACCGCGACTATCATCGCCGCGAGTGAGGTTTTCATATCAGCGGCACCGCGACCGTAGAGCTTGCCATCGCGATGCGTAGGCGTGAATGGATCGGATGACCATTGATCTAAGGGG
>CAINAY010000366.1 GCA_903846425.1 uncultured Noviherbaspirillum sp. | reverse complement strand
CGTTCCATTAATTCGGCGTCAGATAATTTTCGTGTGCCGTCGTCTTTTCTTTGTAATGTGTACTGATAAACCTCACCGAGGCCGGTACTTACTGGGCCAAGTATGGGTGTAACGCCCTCGGGTAATCGTGTTGTTGCTTCCATCAGCCTTTCCATGACTAACTGCCGGGCGAAGTACACATCGGTAGCGTCAGTAAAAACGAGGGTGATGATAGACAATCCACTGCGATTTAACGATCGCATTTCGGTTAGCCCAGGCAAGCCCGTCATACCTATTTCAAGTGGTACCGTCACAAAACGTTCCACTTCTTCCGGAGAACGCCCTGGCGCTTCAGTCGCTATCTGAACTTGGACATTGGTGACATCAGGAAAAGCATCGACCGATAGTTTGAGTGTAGAACGTATGCCAAAACCGACTAAGGCAAGCGCAATGACTAACATGATCAGGCGCGCCTTGAGCGCCTCGCGGATCAGACTGGAAATCATGCTTACTCCAGTTCTGCGCGCTTGCGCTGGCTATTCAGATGAAAACTTCCATCAACAACGATGAGGGTTCCTTCGCTGATTCCCTTTCTTACCGGACGTAGTTCGCCTGCAGCGGGATCAAGCTCAACTTCAGTCAGCCTAAAATGGTTTTTTCCAATTTGTACAAAGACATAATCTTTGTCATTTTCTCGAACAACCGCTGAGCCTGGCACGGCAAGCTGTTTGCGTAAACCTCCACTCAAATGCAAGGTGGCGAGCATTTGTGGCTTGAGTTCAAATTTAGGATTTTCTACGGAAGTACGAATCGGAACGGTGCGTGTATCTTGTTGCACTGTGTCGCTGACGAACACGATGCGTCCTTTGAGTTTTTGCTTACCTAGAGCAGCCACTTCTACTTCTACGAGTTGATTCAAATGGACGGAGTTGGCATCTTGTTCTGGTAGCGCACCGACAACCCATACATTCGATAAATCGGCCACAGTAAATAAAGGATCACCCGGTTGCGCCACTTGCCCCTGACTGACTTTACGTTCAACTACGATGCCGGTTCGGTTGGCGGTGATAGCAACTTCCGAGGCAAGTGCGCCTGTTTCACGCAGTCGTTCTATTAACGCTTCGGACAATCCGATCAAACGTAACTGGTCTGTCGCTGCGCGTAACTCGGCACGCGCTACGGAAAGTTCTACTTCACGGCGCTGCAATTCAGCATTACCAATAACATCGGCCGTTACTAATTGCTGTGCACGTTCAACGGAGCGTTCAGCGAGCTTGGTGGCTGAGAGCGCACGTAAAAAAAAGAGCTGAGCATTACTTAATTCTGGGCTAGCAAGCTTAGCGAGCGGTTGTCCCGCTTTCACACGGTCACCCACCTCGGCCATGACTTGAGTCACACGTCCGGTAATAGATGAGCCTATTCGAGTGGTGCGTTGTTCATTGGCTTCAATACGACCAGAGACCTTTTGCACCACAGCGAGCTCGACAATTTGTGCCTGTTCAATCACAAATTGTTTAGCCATTTCTTCCTTGAGAATGACATCTAAAGGATTGAGCTTTGCTACATTTTGTTCCGCAGGTTTGGTTTTGGGCGTGTCATTTTTTCCGCATCCGTAGCTAACTAGCAGGACAGCGCACAGCGAAAGGGTTGTGTGAAGAAGATGGCAGCGTTTCATGATGTCCGTTGGTAACGTAAAGAATAGGTTTCAACTATGGGTGGTAATCACTGATCAAGGGGTAGATGGTCTTAAAAGAGCATGCCTGCCCGCCAGAGAATCTAAATCGATCAACGAGGCTTGAAGTTGATAACGCGCCAGCAAAAGATCCTGGCGCACGGCGCGCAATACACGTTCTGCATCTAGTACTTCGAGAATCCCGCGCTCACCGAAGCGATAGGCTGCTTGGGCTACGCGCAAAGCTGCTTCAGCATCGCGCATGGCGCCTTCGGATAGCGCCTTTATTCTTACTTGCGCGATCTCGATAGATTTCCAGGAAAGTTCCAATTGCTGAAGGAGCTCAGCACGTCGTCCTTCGAGCCGGGTGAGGGTGCGTTCGCGCTCAGCGATGGCTTCAGCACGTGGGCCACGTTTTTGATCGAGCAGCGGTATCTG
>CAINAY010000365.1 GCA_903846425.1 uncultured Noviherbaspirillum sp. | reverse complement strand
TGTACCGACGTCTGAGGTGGTACGACGTTTGAACTCCTAGAGGTGAATTATTTTTTGCACAGAAGATTATAAAAATCTTCTTCAGGTGAATTGCGCTGCAGGCTCTGCCACTTACCTCCTGCGTCACTAGAAACAACTGGCTTACCTTCACCGTTGGAGCGGCTATAGCTATAGGACATGAGCTCGCGAGTGCTTTTATCGCTGCAGTTAGCTTGCATCAGATATTTGACTGACTGAATTTCTTGAGCGCGGCTTTTATCTGGTTTGCCGTAATTAATCAAAATCCAGACCGTGCGCGTATCCGTTTTGCTGACGGTCGCGGTGTCGTAATAAAAATTATCGCCAATTTCATTTTTAGATAACTTCACCCAGGCAGCGGAAACAGCGCCAGCTGAACTCATCAGTACCATTGCGCAGATGGTTTTCCCAATCATCAAATACTCTCCTGTTTTTTTGCTGTGCCGCTGTAGAAAAAAAATTGATGTAGATGTTTGCTTGATTTTATCTTAGCGTCATCGTTCATCGCTCATCACGCTATCGGACGTGTAATGAGTTTGATACTCATGGTCGAGTTTGTATGGCTAATGTGCGCTCGTCAGAACAACTTCGATGGAGTGAACCTCAGACCAAAAGATATCCAGCGATGATCTCCACCGCCACTAGCCGCGCGCCCTAACGTCGTGTCGACCTGCAGTAAATGTGGAATCAGGGAGAATCTACCCCCGGCTTGCCAATACGTGTTGGGATTACTTTCCCCGAAGGCTTCGACTAACCAGGTCACGCGCTCGCTAACATTCCATTCAGTGCCCACGCCCCAGGTTGCCAGATTTTTTTCTGTAGTCCGCTCCTTCAACCAACCTCCGTTGATGTGTACGACTAACTGATCGTTAGCGAATGAAGCTGAATAGGGTAAATAGATATAACTATTGCCGAATAAATTCGGGCCCGGGCTAACTGCGGGATGACGGACCGTACCAGCGGCTAGACCAAAACCATAGCCATTTGTTTCTAATGGACGAATCAGTGTTTTGGCCTGAAATATATAGTCATCCGCCGGTTCGCTCCCAACGGCATCATAAAAGGCGCGTCCTTGGCCCAACGTCACCTCGAAATTTCCGGTGGGATTGCAGGCCGGTAGCGCCCAAACTTCTGTGCTGGTGCGGTATACCCGAGTCCAACTTTCAATTTGGCAGCTACCTGCGGTTGTCAGTCGTGCATCGTCAGTTACGAAGGGGCGAGCGGCCCAAACCATGTTCGTGACAGCACTGAGAATAATAAAGATTAGCGTAAATTTTTTTCGCATAAATCAATTGTAGCGTGTGCTTATTGCCAATGCGTGACATTACAGCAGTGTCGTAATCGAGCGCAGAATTATTGCCTATGAAATAAAATAATGGCTTTGATCTTAAGGATATTCTGATGAAACAAACCGTTGTCTTTGCCGGGCTTATGCTGGCATCTACTTTGGTATTAGCTGCCTTACCTGCACCCAGCGAAATTCCTAAAGAGGGCGACTGTCCCTCAGACTATTTAGCAAAAGGAAGTCTGTGCTTTCCAGGAGCAAATGCGACATTCGCTTTTGTGAAATTTCAAAATTGTCCCGACAGATATGTTGAACAAGGCAATTACTGTGTTGCGACAGCAGAGGCCAAACTAGCGATTCGCCGAGCTGCTATGAGTTGCCCGTCTGGGTTTGAGTCAGTGGGTAATTACTGTATTTCGGAGAAGTGAAATAGGAGCGATGAATTTTTCTATCGCAATCTGAACATTTTTTGACAACGCGATGTATGCGAAAACAAAAAGCCCCGCCTTGTGAGTGGGGCTTTTTGTTTGATATTGGTAGGTCGTACAAGATTCGAACTTGCGACCAACGTATAAAACGATGTAGTTGTAGTGTAAAAAACAATTAAATTTAATGACTTAATTTTTAAGTAGTTGGATTGTTCGGACATGGCGGCATTGTGCCCGCAGTGATGGGTTCGTTCTTTGAATGGTTATTATTAATATATAAACTTTTGCAATCATCGCCATGGCGCATTAGACTAATTTTCATGTACCTAAACGCACGCGAGACTAGGCTCCTTTCCAAGGCATTCGGTTTGTTGGCCGAGGGTCTGTCTGCGGCTGATGTGCGTGAGCAGTTGGGTTATTGTTTGATGGAGATCCTGCAAGCAGATTTTTTCGCTTCCTTCGTGTGGGATGATTCAGAGGCCAAGTTTACTGAAGGTGTCTCCATCAATATGGACCCAACGAATCTTGGTGCTTACGACGCCTACTATCAATTTCACGATCCCATCACCTTTCATTTGCAGCGGCGCAGAGTGCCAACCTTGGTGACGCAGGTTATGCCACAGCGCGAGCTGATGCAAACCGAGTTTTTCAATGACTTTTTAGCGCGTGATGGGCTGCATTGGGGTGTGAACGTCTACAGCTATGTGGATAGCCGCAATATCGGCGATTTACGAATTTGGCGTCGGCGAGGCAGGGCAAACTTTGATCGCCACACGCTGGATCTCTTGAGTTTAATCGAGCCAGCATTTACCAAGGCGCTGCGCCATAACTCGGATGCTATTGCCTCGGCTCAGCAGGATTCTACGTATCCCTCATCCCTGTCGGCGCGTGAACGAGCCGTTGCGCAATTAGTGATTGTGGGACTTACCGATAAAGAGATCGCGATACGTCTCGCTGTTGAGCTTTCGACTGTACGGACTTATTTAAAACGAATTTTTGCCAAGCTAGGTCTGAACCGGCGCAGCGGCATGGCCGCCGCGCTCGGTAAAAACCATTGACTATTTAGCGTTTAGCGGGTGGTGGCAAGCGCCCAAACAGGTTCTCCAGCGCCAGCCCGATGCTGATTAATTTTCGATCGCTACCAGCTGGACCGTCCAATTCAATTCCCACAGGTAGATTGCTTGAGGCACCGAGTGCAATAGGAACCTGCAAACCCGGGATACCTGCATTGCTGCCCGGATCCGTGTTTTGAATATAAGCCAAGAAATTACCCAGGCTGCTTGATTCGGGTATGGCATCCATCGCAACTTTAGTCACTGTCGGGAAAACCAGCGCATCAATCTTGTACTTGTTAAAGGTCGATTGGTACAGCTTGATGAGTGCAGGCCGGCTGTTACTCATGGCTGCATCATAGGCAGGCTTCGCATCGACGAGAGTGTTGTCTGGTCCAGGAAGTTTGCGTGGGATGACCAGACCGTCGTAGGTGCCTTTAACATCAGGACTGGAGATTTCCTTGGCAATATCGGTAATCGTGATGCCTGAGCCACTCTTGTTCAGATAGGCCACCATATCGTCGTAAGCTTCATACAGCGCAACCGGGAAGCCGATTTGACCATTCAACTCCAAGAGTCCTGGAATCTCGACGTCGACGATAGTGACTCCAGCCTCCTTCATTTTTTTCAAAGCCATATCAAATGCGGCTTGGGTATCCGCATCCAGATTAGCTAGCGTAGGCGCGAATACGCCGACACGAAGCTTTTTTAAATCGGCTGCGCGGGTTGCAGAGTCGCCGGTAATGACGCGGTCGAGAAGTTCGACGTCCCTCATGCTGGCGGCCATAGGGCCAGCGGTGTCACGCGTACGAGAGATTGGCGCAATCCCGGCTTGCGAGTACCGACCAACGGTGGGTCGTAGCGATGAACAGCCATTCAATGCACAAGGAACACGCACTGAGCCACCCGTATCCGTACCTAGACCTGCAGGGGCAATCCGCGCTGAGACCGCAGCGGCAGTTCCAGAAGAAGAGCCACCCGCAATCTTTGTGCTGTCGTAAGCGTTTCGAACGCCAGCTGCAGGGCTGCTCGAGAAGCTTGGATTAAAGCCCGACACGCCGAATGCCAATTCATGCATGTTTGTCTTGCCGATTATGATGGCGCCTGCTGCGCGAAGCTTGGCCACAATCGGGGCATCTTTCTTCGGAACATACTTCAACAGTGCCTTTGTCCCGGCCGTGTTGGGTAGACCTGCGACCTCAATATTGTCTTTAACGACAATTGGTACGCCCTCTAGTGGTCTGCAGCGCGCGCCACTTTTTCTTGCTGCATCCGCTTGCTTAGCTGCAGCGAGCGCGCCGTTGTCATCAAGCGTGATAAATGCATTGAGTTCGGCAAGTGCCTTGGCTCGGCTCAACGCTGCGGTGACCAATGCCTCACTCGTGACTTTGCCAGCGCAAAAATCGGCAGTAGCTTTCGCTGCTGTCAGATTGTCAAAACCGATCGCCGATTGGTCAGCATAAACAGATGGAGCAACCAAGAGCGTCAGTGCGAAGAGACTGGCCGCAGCTTTTGAGAAGCTTTTCTTGTGCATGATGTTCTCCTGAGTTTTTGTCGAGCCAAAGTGACCCATGCAGAATTCTGTTGGGAAAAAGGTAGGCTGTCTGTCCTCATTGTTGGGGACATGGCGATCATGTATGACCTCCCATCGGTATCCATCGCCAAACGCGGGGGGAGGGGGTAAAACCCTGCAATCCTGAATACCGCCAATTGTTGACATTGCCATGGCGAGTCATCATACT
>CAINAY010000364.1 GCA_903846425.1 uncultured Noviherbaspirillum sp. | reverse complement strand
GGCTACAATTAAACGAAGAACTTGAGAAATTAAGCGCGGACTAAAATAAACTAACTCTTCTCGGAACAGAATGTCGCTGGGTGCTACTCAGCTGGGGCTATTCATCCTTCATCGGCCCTTTCAATTTATTCTGTTCCCCATGACCCCACAAATCAATTCTGCTTTCCAGCGACTGCCAATCGACACCCAAATGAATACGGCGCAAGTAGCGCAATTCAAAAGTGCAACCAAGCATCTAATCTATGCTGTCGAATATGCTACTACCAATGAAATGGCTATGTTGGTTGATCGTGCCATCAGCAATGGAGCAAACATAAATTATTACGAATCGTATGAAAACCATTTGATGGTTATTGCTGTTCGTAAGAGGCAGGCGCACGCTATACCCATCTTGATGGCGCGTGGAATAGAAATACCCGTAGTTCCACCACATGGTATTGATATGCTGATGACAGCGTCAGCGGCAGGAAGTGAAGAGCTAATAGATCCGCTTATCAAGCTAGCAGACATAGATATATGCTCGCGCGACGCTGACGGTAAAACTGCATTGCATCATGCAGTCATAGGTGGTTCAACAAAAATTGTTGGCATACTTTTAAAGTTTGAAGCCAAACCGAATGTATGCACCACAAAAATGGATGACAGTGAGCTGCTCTCGGTATTTGGTGATAACCACCAGTTGACCGGTGCCATGATCACACCGCTCATGATTGCAGCGGCTACAGGTAATCATGAAATTGCATCACTCTTATTGGCTGAAGGAGCCGACCCAACTCATGGCGAATGCCCTCCATTAGCGTTAGCTTGTAAAAAAGGGGACGCCCCAACAATTAAGCTGTTATTAGCACATCAAGCCCAATTAAAATTTTCAAAAAATGATGAGTATGCGTTTCTTGCCATTGCTTTAGAAAACGGAGCCAGTCTGGAATGCCTGAGATTGATCACCCCTCATCACTGTTTTGCTTGCGACGATGGCACGACCAACTCTCCCTTGGGCTTAGCTATAAAAACCCTACAAGCATCAAGTGTCGCTCTATTGTTGGCCAGTGGCTCACCGATAGAGAAATTTAACGCTGAAAAAAACACACTTTGGGATGAGGCTTTTATTAACGGAAAAAAACCATGGGAGCTACTCGACTTACTCGTTACGACCTGCCCTTTATGCAATTTTTCATCTGCAGACTATTCAAAAGAAAATTATTTGATAAATTTTTTTGAAAATTGTGAAAACCCAATACCACTTGCTACTCAAGGTTTTTATCCATCCGTAGTCGATTCATCTCGCGATGAACTACAGAGATTGCATGCAAACGAATTGTCATTAGCTAAGATGGAAAAACAGTTATTGACTGCATTTGTCTTATCGAACAATCTTAAGAAACTATCAAATCATACTAATTTAGTTATAGAAAATTCTGAGCATACAGAGCCTGATCAGGAATGGATAAAACTGACGCATGAAAAACAGCACGTACAAAAAGCTCACTTGCTTGAGGAAACAATTCGTTTCACAAATGAAAAATTTACTCAACTTCAGCATTGCCTAACCCTAGAATTTTTTATTGAGTGCAACAATCTATGTTCAATTAAACATAGCTTAAAGAATTTCATGACGAATAAATTAATTGCTGATATCGGCATCCCTTTTCATATTAGCGAATCTATCGCCACAATCTGGACTCAGGCGGCTCAATGGTGTGTTGAGTGGCATGTGTCGCCTCATTCACTCAGTGAGGCGAATCGGTTTCTTACTCATCTCACCAAAAATCTATTTCATAAAAAATTTTCCTCGCTTGATGAATATGAAGCAAGTGAAGTGAGTGAAGCAAGCTTACACAGTCAATGTATTGCTTTAATTATTGACGAATTAAGTAATACAACAAATCCTTTAAGTACTTTTTGCAAAAATCCTGTCGCTTGGTTACGAAAATTCGAGAATCGCAGTAATCTACGCGCGGTCCTCGTCAATGAGCTAGCTAATTCATTACAAATAGAACTAGGCCTTCATATCTCAACGTGCCAGTCCATTAGCACTGCATGGTCTAAATCGATTAACTTAGCCAGACAATCACGGCAATGGAAAAATTCAGTCGAACTCGATAAATTGTTAGCCATAACGCT
>CAINAY010000363.1 GCA_903846425.1 uncultured Noviherbaspirillum sp. | reverse complement strand
TTCTCTTCCATCAGAAAAGCGATCACACCAAAAACTAAAATCAGGACAACTCCCATGGCAGAATTCATGACTGCAAAAGCACCTACGATACAAAATAGTAGTATCACGGGCATGAGAATGTTTCGCGGCACCTTAAGTACGGTGGTTGCCAGCCTTACAGTCAGCCATCCCAGCGGCAGCATGACTATATTCGCCAGTAAAAAAACAATAAAAATAGCGTAGATGTTTTCTGGGTTATTAATAAAGATGGTCGGCCCAGGGTTCATGTTTTTCTGATAAAGCACGCCGATGGCAATGGCTGTGATCGAATCTCCAGGTATACCAAATACAATGGCAGGTATCCAAGCACCCGCCAGCGCAGAGTTGTTTGCTGCACCGGATTCCACTACGCCCTCGACATGACCGGTTCCGAATTTTTCAGGCTCTTTGGAAAATTTCTTACTCGTTGCGTAGCTCATCCACGCAGCCATATCGGCACCCGCTCCAGGCTGTATGCCAATGATGGTACCTAGTGCACTACCCCGTATCAGTTGCCATGGATACTTGACCAAGAGTCCCCACATGCCAGAGAAAATGTTACCGATCTTCTCGGTCAGTACGACTGCAGGAGGCTCCATGTCGGTGACATAGCGCAGTAACTCTGACATCGCAAACATACCTACCATCATAGGTATAAGTTCAATCCCGCTCATTAGCTCAGGGATGCCCATCGTAAATCGCGGATAAGCGGCCGGATTCTCAAGACCTACACATGACACCAAGAGACCAAGCAAGAGCGATATTGAGGCTTTGAGCAAGCTGCTATTACCGATAAAAATCGCACCCGATAATCCGAGAATCATCAACCAAAAATATTCGAACGAAGAAAATTTGAGCGCAAACTCTGCGAGAGAGGGAGAAAAGAAGATCAACACCATCGTGCCGAATAGTCCGCCAATCGCAGAAAAAACCAGACCGGCACCTAACGCAATCTCTGCTTGGCCTTTTAGCGTTAACTGATATGTCTCGTCTGCGTAAGCAGCTGACGCTGGCGTGCCGGGAATGCGTAATAAAGCCCCCGGTATATCTCCAGAAAAAATCGCCATTGCAGTTGCAGTCACAATGGCCGCTACCGCAGGTACAGGTGGCATGAAAAAAGTCATCGGCACGAGCAGCGCAGTCGCCATGGTGGCTGTCAGGCCCGGTATACAACCGACGAACAAACCGAACAGTGCAGAACAAAAGATCACCAAAAGCACATAGGGTTCAAAGACCATCCCGAACGCTTGCATCCATATGGCAGAGGTCATATCGCTCTACTCACCATTGCAACGGCTGAAGAATTCCCCAAGGAAGCGGAACACGCAAGCCCTTGTAGAACGCTGCGTGAATCACCAGAGTGACCAGTATTGCCAAAGGCAATACCAGTTTTACACGCACAGAAAAAGCAAGAAAAAGTACAGCCAAGATGAGCGTGCTACAAACGATAAAACCTAAGACATCCGAAGCAAGGATATAAAACACCAAACATGCCAGCGTTAGCAGAAAATTTTTGAGGTGATGTACCGAACGCACCCATTTTCCCAGAACGAACCATGGTTGCGATTTAGAGGTGGTTAGACCCTCACGAATCAACAGCAGCGCACAGACTGCCAGTAAGCTCCCAAGGACACTTGGAAATAAGCTCGGCCCAACGCTTTGGCCGGGGATAACCGGAAAGACGCTGACATTAAATAAAATAGCAATGGCAAGTGCTAGCAGGAGTACACCAGTGACTGCATCGTTGAGCCTCATGGCTTATCCGATTTAGCAAGCCCAACAGCTTTCATGACAGCGCCCATTTCGGAATCACTCTTGGCCATGAACTGCTCAAAGCTACGTGCGTCTGCATAGGTCGAGCCAAATCCACGGTTGCTCATAAACCCTTGGTAGTCTCTTCCGTTATAGATTTTTTTGAGTGCTGCACCTATCTTTGCCTGTATCTCCGGTGGGAGGTTCTTGGGTGCTCCAATGCCGCGCCATGCACCAGTGGACCAAGCACTGCCAGTCGCGACTTTGAGCAAGGGTACGTTGGGATACAGTGTTGATGGCTTGTCGTGCATGATGACCAGTGGTCGTGCCTTACCTGCATCAATAAGCGAGCGCGCCTCGGGTAGAGAGCACGTCACAAACTCAATGCCACCGGCAACCAGATCGGTCATGGCTTGTGCTGCCCCATTCGAGGGTACCCATGGCGTCATAGCTGGGTCTATCTTGAGATCTCGCATCATGCCAGCAAGCGCCAAGTGCCAGATGCCGCCCTGACCTGACCCAGAAGCTTTAAATTTTCCGGGGTTGGCTCGAATAGCCTTGAGCAAATCATCTATTGTTTTGTAGGGTGAGTCAGCGCGAACAGTGAGTCCTGCCGGATCAAAATTCATCAACGCGATCGGGGTAAAGTCGTGCGGTGAAAGCTGACTAAGACCGGCCCAATGCAGCATGGTGATATCTACCGTCACCATACCCAGCGTATAACCGTCCGCAGGTGAAGAGGCTAATGCAGCATGCCCAACCACCCCATTTCCCCCGGTACGATTGACTACATTGACTGGCTGCCCCAACTCTTTTTCCAACAGCGAGCCGATAATGCGAGCAACTGCATCAGTACCCCCGCCAGCGGTATACGGGACTATCAAAGTGATGGGTCGAGAGGGATAAACATCAGCAGCAGCAACTGGAGCTACAGCCACGCTAAGTAAAGTCAGACTAGCCAGACAAAGGGCTAGGTACGAGCGAATCTTACAAATCATCATTCCCCCAAGATTTTTGTTTTATTTGTAATAGTTCACCCTAGACGAATTAATCATCTAGCAACCGCATGATGGGTGAATAATCTTTGTAGTAGGAACGTAACATAGCTTGGAACCAAGCATGCATTAAATAATCGACTGATTTAATTTTAGAATTTCTTTCCGATGCTGAAATACATTATTCTTCCCACAAAACAGACTATCAACATAATTTTTATTGAGTGGTATTTCACAATAATTCACTCGATATGACATAGCTGAACGATTGTAACGCTCAATATAACGATCAGAACACAATAGCCCGGCTATTCATCATTGCGCTCCCATTTGCTATTTTTTATAAAAATAAAACCAAAAATCAAAAATTTCAAAGTGAGCTAAAAGCGAATGCAAGCGGAGTAAAGAATTTCGTATCACTCCACTCTTTTAATAGTTTGCCCCTATCTTTTATACAGTACTCCTCCAGTAATACGTCTGGGAATAGGATCCACTTTCCGGGGGCAAGCTCAATCTGACCATAAATAAAAGCAGATTATTTGGCACGAAACATTGTTTTTATCAATAACCACAATTACTTTTCCTATAAATTTGAGTTCGGTAAATTGAAATGATCAAGCAAGAAATTATTGTTTGGCATTTCAACCAAATTTCTAGACATTTCTACTACTTGCTCCGTACTTTTGATTAACCTCATTACGTAGATGAGGATATAACCCGTCTCTTATTCTGCACTTTTGAGATTGCATGTAGACGCTTTTATTTTATTTTTATTAAAGAAAACTATGAATAAATATTTTAAATATTCTGCTTTATTATTTACATTGTTACTTGTCATGTCTGCTGTTTTATTAGCCAAAGGCGGTGGCGGTGGTGGGGGCGGTGGCGGGAGCGGGAACTCAAGCGTCCCAAATGGAAGTAATACCGGCACGGGTGTGCCTGCTAAAGATGGAACGGGTGTTCGCGCACCATCCGGTGCAGGTACCGGCACGGGCGTGCCTGCTAAAGATGGAACGGGTGTTCGCGCACCATCCGGTGCAGGTACTGGAACGGGCATACCTGCTAAAGATGGAACGGGACGATAGATTTCAGAATGAGTACAGTTGCG
>CAINAY010000362.1 GCA_903846425.1 uncultured Noviherbaspirillum sp. | reverse complement strand
GGCGCTGATTTTGTTTATGTTCGCGCTGCCGGTGTTCACCTTTCTTTTTTCGCCGCTATTGTCACTGACATCGCGCAAAAATGAATTTGAAGCGGATGCCTTCGCTGCTAAACATAGTAATTCTCAAGATCTAGTATCTGCGTTAGTAAAACTGTATGAAGACAATGCCTCCACGCTGACGCCTGACCCGCTACATTCTGCGTTTTACGATTCACACCCACCTGCTAGCGCGCGTATTCAGCGATTGCTAGCAAGTTGATGACCGCATGAATCGGGCCGAACTGCTACAGCAATCTTGCCGTCATCTGGAGCAGTCGGCCACGCCTGAACGCATTACGCAAGCGCTGACTGTTTTGCCAGAGTGGGCGCTACAGCAAGACCAACTCGTTCGTCGGTTTCGATTCACTGATTACCACCAGACGATGGCGTTTGTGAATGCCATCTCCTCTCTCATTCATGAGGAAGACCATCATCCTGAATTGTTAGTTGGGTATAACTACTGCACGGTTCATTACAGCACCCATTCAGTCAACAACGGCAAGGGTGGTATCTCTGAAAATGATTTTATCTGCGCTGCCAAAATTGATGATGTGTTTGTTCACCACTTCAGCTAATGTATGACCGAGCATAACGGCCTAATCATTGCTGCACATGGCCGACACTATTTAGCGCAGTCGGAAGGTAAGCTGTATCTTTGTGTGACGCGCGGGAAAAAAAGTGATATCGCCACGGGTGATCGGGTGCGTTTCAAAGAAACCTCGCCGGATCAGGGCGTGATCGAAGAAATTCTTCCTCGCTCTACCCTGCTGTATCGCTCAGACCAGTACAAATCCAAATTATTAGCCGCCAACGTTAGCCAGTTATTCATCGTCGTTGCTACTGAACCCGGATTCAGTGATGATCTGATTTCACGTGCATTAGTGGCAGCGAATGCCACGGGTATAGCAGCGCATTTACTACTCAATAAAATTGATCTTGAGCCGCGTTTACATGCAGCACGCGATCGCTTAAAGCTCTACGCAGGGTTGGGTTATCCTGTCCATGAAATGAGTGCGCGTTTACACCCTGAAGAAACGCGCGCGCAACTTTTACCTCTGCTTACCGGGCAATCGACCATATTGATCGGTCAATCAGGAATGGGTAAATCGTCGCTAGTAAATTTGCTCGTACCCGATGCCGACATGGCAGTCACTGAAATTTCGCAACGCTTAGACAGCGGCAAACACACCACCACCTTCACCCGTCTGTTGGCACTGGATGAAAACAGCAGCATTATCGATTCACCGGGATTTCAGGAATTTGGGCTCTATCATTTGAGCGAGGGCATGCTGGAGCGCGCCTTCCCAGAATTCGAAGCGCATCTGGGACTTTGTCGCTTTTATAACTGTCATCATGTCAACGAACCCGATTGCGCGCTGTTGGCGGCTGTAAAAGCGGGACAAATCAATCCTGTGCGCCACGAGCTCTACCGGCAGTTGTTGCACGAAGCCTCACAGAAATTGTATTGAGCCTCTGGGGAGACTGCCCAGAAGGGCTAAAACCCCTTATAATCCAACGAGTTAAAACGATACGGTGGCTTCCAGCCCGGAGCCGCCGTTTTTCATTTATGGCAATCAAACACTATCTGCAGTTTGCTGATTTCTCGCTTGATGAGTATGAGTACCTCATCGAACGCACGAAGATCATCAAACGCAAATTCAAGAACTACGAGCCTTACCATCCACTACTGGATCGTACGCTGGTGATGGTGTTCGAAAAAAATTCCACGCGTACCCGCTTGTCGTTTGAGGCAGGTATGCACCAGCTGGGTGGCGCGGCTATTTATCTCAATACACGCGACAGCCAATTAGGCCGTGGTGAGCCGGTAGAAGATGCGGCACAAGTCATGTCACGCATGTGCGACATCATCATGATCCGCACCTTTGGGCAAGAAATCATTGATCGTTTTTCGCGCAACTCACGCGTGCCGGTAATTAATGGCCTGACGAATGAGCACCATCCCTGTCAGGTGTTTGCCGATGTGTTTACCTATATCGAGCATCGTGGCTCGATTACTGGCAAGACCATCGCCTGGGTCGGTGATGCCAACAACATGTTGTACTCTTGGTTGCAAGCGGCGGAAGTATTTGGCTTTCATGTTAACGTGTCGACGCCTACAGGCTACGACATCAACCCTGCCTTAGTATCACCAGCCAACCAACGTTACACATTATTTAAAGATCCAGCCGATGCGTGTGAAGGTGCCGATTTAGTCACGACCGATGTCTGGACTAGCATGGGCTACGAACAAGAAAACGCTGCGCGACTAAAAGCATTTGATGGG
>CAINAY010000361.1 GCA_903846425.1 uncultured Noviherbaspirillum sp. | reverse complement strand
GCTATACAACAGGTAAAACTCACTCATGGAAAAATCATAGCGCTTGCTGTTGCAGAATCCTATCCGCTCAACCCGCTCGCCGACAATATTCCTTATGATGATATTGATAAATACAATCATCACCAAAGGGAACTCGCTGAAACTAATTTAAAAGCAGTAAAAAGTAAGACTGAAAAAGCAGGAGTTACATGCGAGGTTATTTGTGTAAGCAGTGATGTACCAGCATTAAAAATTATTGAAATCGCTGAAAATCATAAATGCGATGCTATTTTTATGGCGTCACATCGACGCAAAGGCCTAATGCAAATGTTTGTAGGAAGCCAAACACAAAAGGTACTAGCCCACGCGACGATACCGGTTATGGTATTCAAATAGGATTTAACAAACACTCTTCCAGCATTAAAGCTGACCACAGCACACACAATGGTTGCAGTGGCCAGCCGCCTCCCCAATCACCATATCTTCAGCACAAATAAGCCAACAATACCTGGCACAAATACCTTGCAACAATTAAAACAATCCATTCAAGATAACTATTCATAGACACAACGTAGCCATTACATAGTCATTAATGAACTGGAGTATTAATAAAGTTGACTCAAATCAATGTTTTCAGGGACCTAGGATTGATAAAGTGCAATCAGCTAATTTGAGTAATTTATTTGCTTTCAATCCTATTAAATTCAACTTGGATTATTCACCATGTTTAAAAAAATTCTTGTCCCTACTGATGGCTCCCCTCTTTCGGAAAAGTCAGCAAAAGCCGCCATACAATTTGCTGCCGCAACCCATGCAAGCTTAGTCTCCATAGCTGTAATCCACCCAATATCGGCGCTTTCGCTATCCGAAGCCCTAGGGGCAGACGTATTAGAAGACGTCGAAAATTTACAAGACGAGCTCTTGCGTAACAACGCCGAGAGAATTAAAGCTCTCGCTAATAAAGCAGACGTTCGCTGCGACATCGTGATTAGCCGAGCTGATCACGCGTATGAAGAAATTTTGGCCACGGCACAAAAAAAACGTTGCGACTTAATCTGGATAGCCTCTCGCTCACGCAATAGTCTTCAAAAATTATTACTCGGTAGCCAGACGCAACGCGTACTCTCACATACAGCGATTCCTGTACTGGTCTGGCAAAAAAATAGCTGGGAGTGATAGTCACCCAAAAAAAATAACAGTGCATCATTCTGCTTTAATCACAGATATCCCCCGAGATTTAATAACAATGAAAAAATCAATCGATGACAATTCAACCGATCGAGCCACTTTGGAAAAATGGGCTCAGTCAATGGATGCAGCGGCTCATAAGCAGCTATCAACACTGGCACACGGCTTATCTCCTATTTCGTTAGGACTAGCCTATGCTGATTGGCTGGCACATTTGAGCGCCTCACCAGGCTCTCAATCACTGCGAATGGTTGACGCCTGGCAAAGCTATTTACGCACTATAGAAAAAAATGTTCAATTAACCACTCAACCCGTCACAGCGGATGAGCCGGATACGGATGCACGATTTAAAGATGCGACTTGGAGTCAGTGGCCGTATAACGTCATCAAAAATAATTACAAGACGATGGAAGATTGGTGGCGTGATGCCGCACAGATCGAGGGAATGAATCCCCATCATCAGCATCTGGTGAAATTTTTTACCAAACAGTCCATGGATGCACTCTCGCCATCGAATTCAGCGATGACTAATCCTGAAGTGATGAAAGAAGGCGTTGATAGTTTAGGGGCTAGCTGGCTCAAAGGCTGGCAGAATTTTATGCATGATCAGTATCTTGAACTGCAAAAAAAATCCAATCCATCATCGACTAAAGTAGAACCATTACGTTATCAAGTGGGCAAAGATGTTGCTGTTACACCCGGTAAGGTTATTTTTAGAAATGATTTGATTGAACTGATTCAGTACAGCCCAACGACTAAAGAAGTTCAGGCGGAACCCTTGCTAATTGTTCCGTCATGCATCATGAAGTACTACATCCTCGATTTGTCACCCCACAATTCGATGGTGCGCTATTTGGTTGCCCAAGGATTTACTGTCTTTATGATTTCATGGCGCAATCCTGATGGGGATATGCGTGACGTTGGTCTGAGCGATTATGTGAATCATGGGGTACTTGAAGCACTGACAGCCGTACAGAAAAATACAGATTCCAATCACGTTCACACCATGGGGTATTGTCTGGGTGGGACTTTTTTAGCAATGGCTGCTGCATGGCTAGCAAAAGTACAATCCAACGGCGATCACCACTACCCCAGCTTAGCGAGCGTGACTTTATTAGC
>CAINAY010000360.1 GCA_903846425.1 uncultured Noviherbaspirillum sp. | reverse complement strand
CGTCGCGGCAAAGCCCGAAGGCCCGCCGCCTATGACGCATAAGTCAAATTTCTTCATAAATCGCTCATTTTCTGAATTAGGCAGTTCGTTGGCCTAGGAGGGGGCAGCGAACGGCTAGTGTTTGCATGGACAACAGTGCGCTAGCACAACGATTGAGTTCGGGCGAGTCCGTAATTATCTGGGGAAATAATTTAACAGGTTTGAGTTAACTATGAGTAATAAACACTAAAATAGTAACGAAAGTAATTTCGCCTAATTCGCCGTGCTATCAATTTAGAAATGGCGGGTAATGGTCAACAATAAACAACTAACAAAAATAAGTAACGACGACTTATGAACAATACTGCCAATCCAGTTTTCCCCTCGTCGCTGTCAGGCTGGCGCTTAAAGCTCTACACCATCATTTTTGAAGCCGACACGGTGATTGGTAAGCGATTTGATGTGGTGCTGCTGTGGAGCATAGTGATCAGCCTAATTGTGATCATGATAGACAGCATGCAGGACATCCATGCCGAGTACAAAGACATTTTGAACAGGGTGGAATGGTTCTTTACCATCCTTTTTACGTTGGAGTACGTGGCACGTCTGGTTTGTAGCCCCAATCCTTTACGGTATGCAAAAAGTTTTCTGGGAGTGATAGATTTACTTTCAATCTTACCCAGCTTTGTTTCGCTTTTTGTTCCCGAGGCTTATGTTCTGTTGGATGTCCGAATTCTGCGTCTGTTACGAATTTTCCGCATACTTAAGTTGACAGGCTATGTCGAGGAATACCAGTGGCTGATGCTAGCTGTGGCGGATAGTCGCCGGAAAATTGGCGTTTTCATTTCCATCATTTTGACCTTAGTAGTCATACTGGGCACGATGTTATATGTGGTCGAGGGGCCAGCTAATGGCTTTACCAGTGTGCCAACCTCGATTTACTGGGCTATTTCGACAATAACCACCGTTGGCTTTGGGGACATCACTCCGAAGACTGATACCGGCCGATTTATTGCATCGGTAATGATGATGTTTGGCTGGGGCATACTAGCTGTGCCCACGGGTATTGTGTCAGCCGAAATGATTGCCCAGCATGCCGTGAAAAAAACGCTATCCGAATCAACGACACGAACCTGCCACAGCTGCATGACTGAGGGTCATAGTGCTGAAGCACGTCACTGTCTTCATTGTGGGGCTATGCTGACTGAGTATTTTGGTGAGGCGCCCAATCTTACGCCACGCATTGCGTTGGCGTCGGCCATCATTTATATGATTAATGCGGATGGCAAGATCGAACCCGAAGAAATAGGGCGACTGGTCACTGCTGTTAGAAATGATAGGGAGCTACTGGAAGTGGCGACTCGATATACGAAATTTCATAGCGCTGACGATTTTTTAGTTCAAGCTAGCGAGATGCTAAATCGTGACCAAAAGCTCTCCGTATTGGTCAATCTCTATGACGCCATACTGGCTAATGGTCAGCCAGTTCCTCAGGAGGTTGATTTGTTCGAACGCTTTATGAGCAGCTTTGGTTATCAGCATGAAGAATTCAAACCATTCTTCACTTCTATCGCGGTTAAGAATAACCGCGATTTATTCAGTCACTGATCAGCTGCACGCTCTCGCAGGGATATCTCGGAGAGCGTGATCTACATACAAATAAACGTCACCGAAAAAAACGCTGCAGACAATAACACCACCGATAATCGGGCTCAGGTTTTCTTAGCTTTTTCGTCTATCTCTGCACGCACTTCATCCATCATGCTCTTGACCGCTTCGTCGCTTAAACGGTACTGACGTTTTAGACGATCCAGCGTTTCAGACTCAGCGTCAGAGACAACACCATCAGCCAAAGCTTCGCGCAATTGCTGACCAAAGGCAGCCTTCTTGCGCGACATTTGATTAGAGAATGCGGACGCAACAATACCCGTCATGATGGCCGACATACACACACCTAAAAAGCCAGTGGTCAGCGCAATGATTTCACCCATTGGGGTTAAATCTTCAACGTTTCCATAGCCAGACGTAATCGTGATAATTGCCCAGTAAATGCAAGCGGGGATAGATCCGAAGTGCTCAGGTTGTGAGTGACCTTCAGCGAAATACATTAGTGAAGCCGAAACAATCGTCGCTATGGTCAGTAAAAACATGGCGGAGACAAAGGCTTGACGCTCTGATGAAATCGCATGGAACAAATCTTGTAGTGCAGTGTTGTATT
>CAINAY010000359.1 GCA_903846425.1 uncultured Noviherbaspirillum sp. | reverse complement strand
GGTATATCGAATTACGCTAGCGCAGAAGTTCGTCGCATACTGCGCAAACCCTCATCAGAAATCGAGGCAATCCTCGGTTACATAGAAGAGGTTGAGCTTATTCATCGAGATAACTTGGTCTTGATTTGAGGCCTTAAGACGGATCCAAGTCCTAAGCGCTGCTTATTTTTATCTCAGCGCTTTTTTCTTTCGTAGCCTATCTACGATCACCTCAGCCCTGCCTGCCACCATTCCCGTTTCACAAAAATAATCTTTCGCCAGCGCGGCATGTTGACGATTAATGCCTCGGTCAATGATGGTGTCCCATACGTCTTTTCGCGCGACTGACCAGCTACCATTGGTTTGGCCGATGGCATACAGCTTTTTCTCCCCCGTGCTGCATCGTATGCCTTCGTAACTGATATTGCTGGCTCCGCTTTGGCTAGTGATAACGAGCACAAAGCGGACTATGCCTTCTTCGGTGACGCTGACGGATTTTGCATCGACTGCAAAATCCAGTGTGGTAGTTGGGCTAACGTAAAAAGACAGTAGATTACTTTTTTGCGCTGGTGCTGGCAGCACGACAGGGCTTTCAGCTTTTAATGCGTCACTGTCTGCGTCATCTGTGTTGGCTGAGGTGGCGAAGGGTGCGTAGAGTGCTATCAATGCCAAGAGTACTAAGAAAAAATTCGAAACACGATTTTGCATTAGCATCATTCAGCCTCAGGCTCGATCAGGCTTTGTGTTGACATAGTGTCTGTATCCATTTTTGCGGGTGAGGAGTCGCGTGGACGTCGCGGCCCCGTTGGTTGAGGGCGGTTGATGAAGCGCGACAGTTCTTGCAATGCTCTCATATACACATCGCGTTTAAATTCAATCACGGCATCCATAGGGACCCAGTAGTCATGCCAGCGCCATGCATCGAATTCAGGATGTTCGGAGTGACGCAGATTAACGTCGCAGTCGCGCCCTATCATTCGTAATAAAAACCAAATTTGCTTTTGGCCGCGGTAGTGACCACGAACTTCACGCTTGATAAAGTGATCGGGCACCTCATAGCGTAGCCAGTCGCGCGTTCGGCCGACGATCTTTACGTGCTCAGCAAGGAGCCCAACCTCTTCTTGCAACTCGCGGTACATGGCCTGCTCGGGTGTTTCACCGTGCTTAATACCACCTTGCGGGAATTGCCACGAATGTTCACGCACCCGCTTTCCCCACCAGACTTCGTTTTGGTGGTTCAGCAGGATGATGCCGACGTTCGGGCGAAAGCCTTCACGGTCCAGCATATCTCACCTCGAATTTTCTGCGGTCGGTGCCGGCTCGCACAATAAGCACTTACGGAAAGCGGCCTGGCCATGCTCTCCAGCGCGAGGGTGGTGCGATCCGCCGACGCGACGACCAGCGAATACTTTAAAATTGAGCTGATTATAACCCCCTCTTTTTAAAAGATTTCATCTCCATGCGCGCCTCACGATTTTTTATTTCCACCCTAAAAGAAGCTCCATCCGACGCTGAGATCGTGAGCCACAAGCTAATGATCCGTGCGGGAATGATCAAGCGCCTTGGTTCGGGTATCTACAACTACATGCCCATGGGTTTACGGGTGATACGCAAAGTAGAAAACATCGTGCGCGAAGAAATGAATCGTGCCGGCGCTGTCGAATTGCTAATGCCCTTGGTTCAGCCCGCCGAATTGTGGCAAGAGACAGGCCGCTGGGACAAGATGGGTCCAGAACTATTGCGCGTCAAAGATAGGCATGGCCGTGATTTTGCAATCCAGCCGACTTCAGAAGAAGTCGTCACTGACATTGCCCGCAGCGAGATCAAATCGTATCGCCAGTTGCCGGTAAATTTTTATCACATACAAACCAAATTTCGGGATGAGCGTCGTCCTCGATTTGGTCTGATGCGTGGACGTGAATTCACCATGAAAGACGCCTATTCATTCGATCGCGATGTTGAGGGTCTCAAAAAATCGTATCAGGCGATGGTGGATGCCTACACACGTATTTTTAATCGCTTTGGTTTGAACTTCCGTGCCGTGGCGGCAGATAATGGTGCTATTGGTGGTTCAGGTTCTCAGGAATTTCATGTGATCGCAGACACCGGTGAAGATGCTTTGGTGTATTGCCCACAATCAGATTACGCAGCCAATATTGAGGCCGCTGAAGCAGTCGCGCCGTCCAAGCCAAGAAATCTTCCGGCCCAAGCGCTGACAAAAACGGCGACGCCCAACAAAACACGTTGTGATGATGTGGCTGAATTTTTGGGAATGTCATTAACCGATACCGTTAAATCGATAGTCTTATCCGTTGAAAAAGAAGAGGGTGAACGCGAGATCTGGTTGCTATTAGTTCGCGGCGATCATGAACTGAATGAAGTGAAGGCGGGTAAGTTGCCTGGTATGGGTCCGTTTCGTTTTGCGAGTGACACAGAAATTCTCGAGCATTTCGGCTGTAAGCCAGGTTATCTAGGTCCAATCAATACACCTAAACCAGTAAAAATTGTGGCCGATCGTGCCGTTGCGCAAATGAGTGACTTTATCTGCGGTGCCAATGAAGAAAATTTTCACTACACCGGCGCTAATTGGGGGCGTGACTTGCCTGAGCCCGTTGTGGCAGATATTCGGAATGTGATTGCGGGTGACGTATCGCCCGACGGCAAAGGTGTATTAGAAGTGCAGCGCGGTATCGAGGTAGGTCACGTGTTTCAGTTAGGCACGCGCTACTCCGAAGATATGAAAGCTAGCTATTTAGATGAAAATGGCAAACCGCAGCTAATGCAGATGGGTTGCTATGGCATAGGCGTCACACGAATTTTGGGCGCAGCGATCGAGCAAAATTTTGATGCCAAGGGCATCATTTGGCCACTCGCCATTGCGCCATTCGAAGTGGTGCTGTGCCCGCTTGGATACGACCGCAGTGATGCCGTGCGCGAGGCCACAGAAAGTCTGTATGCCTTGCTGGTTGAAGCAGACATCGACGTGATTTTGGATGACAGAGGAGAGCGCCCAGGCGCAATGTTTGCCGATTGGGAGTTAATCGGTGTGCCACACAGAGTCGTCATCGGTGAGCGCAGTTTAAAAGATGATTTGCTGGAGTATCAAGGTCGTCGCGATGAGGCGGCCACTCCGATAGCTCGTGCCGACATACTATCGTTCCTTCGGTCACGGATGATTTAAGCATGCAGCTTGTCACCATGATGCGACTGTCCCCGCTGTATGCGAGGATGGTTGTTTTGATGGTTGTGGCACTGTTAGTTGCAGTGTCGACTGCGTCCGCAGGTAATCAGCGTGAAGAAGTGTTGGCCAATGCAATAAAACTTGCCTTGGCTAGATCTATCACTGACCCACGTCCGCCGCATTTAAATTTTGCCAACGACGCAGAGCGCATCGAATGGCAGCGTTGGTCGGAGTCAGTGTCCAAACGTTTGCACAGTCGCATGCCGGACGCGATGGTGCGTAGCGAATTTTTGCAAACACTTTGGTATTAGGCCCGCCGTGCTGGTTTAGAGCCAGCCCTCATACTCGGTTTAATCCAAGTGGAATCGGGATTTCGTAAGTATGCAATCTCAAGTGTCGGAGCAAGAGGTTACATGCAGGTCATGCCCTTTTGGACGCGAGTGATTGGTGATGGCCAGCCGTCTAGGCTGTTTCATATGCAGACAAATTTGCGTTATGGTTGCAGCATTTTGCGCATGTATATTGATATGGAGCGCGGCGACTTGTTTTTAGCATTGGGTCGCTACAATGGTAGTCGAGGTCGTCAAGAGTACCCAAATGCTGTCAGGGCTGCTTGGAAGCGTTGGGAATCTACTTAGTTAGGAATAAGCGAGAACCTTATGAAAAAATTCTTATGTGCTTTAGTCATATTATTTTCTATGACTAATGTGATGGCTAATCTTAAAGAGAGCAAAGGCCAGGCAAACAGTAATGATTCAGATTTTGTGGCGGGGAAAAAAGCGATAGAACGTAAAGACTGGAAATCTGCGGTTGAGTCTCTTTCTAAATCAGCTAAACAAACGCCAGACAATGCAGATACCCATACTTATCTTGGTTATTCCTATCGTCATCTTGGCGATTTGGACAATTCATTCGCGCATTACAATCAGGCGCTTAAGCTAGATCCTAATCATAAGGGTGCGCATGAATACATTGGTCAGGCGTATTTGAAAGCTGGTCAGCCTGACAAGG
>CAINAY010000358.1 GCA_903846425.1 uncultured Noviherbaspirillum sp. | reverse complement strand
TCAAACTGTACTTCACCATTTTTGACATACGGCTTGAGTGCATCGCCAAAGATGAACTTTTCAGAGCCCAAATAAGTTTTCAAAACATGGTTGTGCAAATCCAAGAGCTCTTTGAGTTTATGGGCAAAACGCTCTGGGTATTTCAGATCTTGAACGCGCAAAGCTCGGCGTGCAATTTTGTCTTCGTAGGCTGGGCCGATCCCTCGTCCGGTAGTGCCAATTTTTTCATTGCCGCCTTTTTCCCGGGCGGCTTCACGCGCCACATCGAGCGCCGCATGAAAAGGAAGAATCAAGGGGCAGGCTTCGCTAATACGCAGGCGCGACCGAACATCAACGCCGACTTTTTCAAGTCCTTCAATTTCTTCGAATAATTTAGCGGGCGACAAAACCACGCCATTGCCGATATAGCACTTAACACCTGCGCGCATGATGCCGCTGGGGATCAGGTGCAAAGCGGTCTTCACGCCATGGATCACCAGGGTATGCCCAGCGTTGTGTCCGCCCTGAAAGCGCACCACGCCTTGGGCACTCTCGGTCAGCCAATCGACCAGTTTGCCTTTACCCTCGTCGCCCCATTGGGTTCCAACGACCACTACATTTCGGCCTGCGCGTGTATTCATAAGTCTACTTTTTTAAACGGGAACAAGGTGCCAATCAGCACCCTGCGCAACCAAAACACGGTCGCAACAGAAGGTAGCGGGAAGTAAAGTGATTAAGAGGGAGTGGAGCTCATCGATAACCCCTTCGGTCCCAGGGTGTTAACGATGTCTCCGGAATGATGTGTAAACGATGTCTCACTAATACACCGGTATCAAGTGGCGCGGCTGGCGGGGATCGAACCCACGACCCTTGGCTTCGGAGGCCAATACTCTATCCACTGAGCTACAGCCGCGCGGGTCCAGACCATGAAGGCCGCGCAAGGATACCGGGTTTCAGTCAGCCAGTCCACGTAACTGCCAGTGTAATGAGGCTAGTTGCCGCTGTTTACTCTATAATCTTTGGCTTGACGAAATATGCCTTATTCCCGAGGAAACCATGAGTGACGCACACGAAACCGCAATCAAAACCCCTGGTCAATTAATCGCCGCTGTTGTGGCTGGTTTTTTGGTACCCATCATCATTATCTGGTTGTTGGTTGTGTATGTGGGCGCCAGCCCAAAACCTGCTGCTGGTTCGAACGCACAATCACCTGAAGCGATTGCAGCTCGTTTGAAACCTGTGGCTGATGAGGGTTACACCTTGGTGGATGCCAGTGCGCCAAGAACATTGAAAGCCGGCGGTGAGGTTTACAACGCAGCCTGCGTAGCATGTCATGGCGCAGGTGTTGCAGGTGCGCCGAAATTTGGCGACAAAGCTGCTTGGGGCGCTCGTAATAAGCAAGGCTACGACACTCTGGTATCGCATGCAGTTAAAGGTATACGCGCTATGCCTGCTAAAGGCGGCAACCCTGACTTAGATGATATTGAAGTCGCGCGTGCAGTGGTGCACATGGCGAACGCAAGTGGTGCTTCATTTAAAGAACCTGCTGAGAAAAAGTAAGTTCGCTAATGCGTTTTGATGTAAAAAATCCCGGCGCTGCAAAGCGACCGGGATTTTTTTTATTGCGCGTTATTTCATGCGTGATTAAGGATTGTTTTTAAAACTCAATCGTTTGCGGTGATTTTAATTACTCGTTTAATTACTCGGTTGATTACGTGATGACTTCCAACGCTTGAAGAGCGTTGTCAGCGCAGTACCCGCCCCCACCATCAGCATCACTCGCCGCACGACTCGCGAGAGCTTACTTTTGCCAAACACCACAGGTAATAAGGTGCTAATCAATGGCACGGCATTACTCGCCATGATTAGTTTCATCAAGCTAGGTAATTTACTAAACAGCGCCGTGGGCTGCGTGTGTAATTTGAGTTGATCTAAGGCATGTGCAATTTCTAATCGGTGCATCATGCCTTGAACAATGAGTAATTTTTTTTGCTCATCACGCGTCATGGTGGCCTCCCGTGCGCGATTTACGCATCAAGACTTCACTATCGTGTTTTAGCTCAGTTACAGTGGCAGGTAAACCCAAACGCCCCTCATCAATGATGCGACGTATCTGCCGAACTAACGCCGCTGC
>CAINAY010000357.1 GCA_903846425.1 uncultured Noviherbaspirillum sp. | reverse complement strand
GTTTTCAGCGGAAACACTGGGCCAGTTTGGCCGTGCGCCAAGTCAGTGCGTTTTACGCTTTCCAGATTGAAAAAAGCGGTTGCAAGTTGCTCGGCCGAGCACTAGAATTAGTGTCCATCTCCGCGAATTCCACTATATCTAGTAGTAAACCAGAGCAACCCAATTAATTTATGTGTTGGTCGAGCGGGGTTTTGGCTAGCGTTTGTAAGGGTTTGGTATGCCCTGACTAACGCGGCACAGGGCGGGTCCTGACGAAAAAGAGCAAAGCCAGGTTTGCCTTCAGATAGTTCGGTTTATCGCGTCCAATGGGCAAAACAAAATAAGAGATGTTGGGCATTTTCCCGGCATTTAGTAGAAACAAGGCAGCAATGCCAAACGCATCACTATTGGGAGACGAAGTGCAAACCAGTCAAGAAATCACAGTCAAATCCGGTGGCGAGTTCGCGGCGGTACCTAAGGCCTCAGTTCTTGCGCCTTCTACGGCAAGTTCGGTCGCACCTATCGCCGATTACAAAATCATTCGACGCAATGGGGCAGTGGTGGGCTTCGAGCCCTCCAAAATTTCTATCGCCATGACCAAGGCCTTTTTGGCTGTAAACGGCGGCCAGGGCGCGGCCTCTGCGCGAGTGCGTGAATTAGTCGAGCAATTAACCGTGGGTGTGGTGTCGGTGTTGATGCGTCGTCAGCCCTCCGGTGGCACGTTTCACATTGAAGATGTGCAAGATCAGGTTGAACTTGCGCTGATGCGCTCTGGTGAGCACGACGTAGCTCGTGCCTATGTTTTGTATCGCGCTAAGCGGCAAGAAGAGCGCGCTCAGCAACAAGCCGCTAAACCCAGCGTTGCGCGTGAGCAGGCACTGCATATTTTGGTTGACGGTCAGCGTCAGCCGTTGGACATGGACCGTCTGCTTGCGATGATCACCTCGGCCTGCATCGGTTTAGATAAACATGTTGATGCAGATGCTATCGTGAGCGAGACGGTACGTAATCTCTATGATGGTGTGCCGGTTGAAGAGCTCTACAAGTCAGCGATCCTTGCTGCGCGCGCGCTCATGGAAAAAGATCCTGCGTATAGTCAGGTCACAGCGCGTTTGCTCATGCACACTATTCGCAAAGAAGTGTTTGGTGCTGAAGTGGCGCAAGCGGATGCCAAGCAGCATTACATTGATTACTTCCCTAAATTCATCAAGAGGGGCATAGAGGCCGACTTGTTGGATTCTAAGCTCGCACAGTTTGATTTAAAAAAGCTCGCTAAGTCACTAGTCGCTGAGCGTGATCTTCAGTTCGGCTATCTCGGTCTGCAGACTTTGTATGACCGTTATTTCTTGCATATTGATGGAACGCGTATCGAGATGCCGCAAGCATTTTATATGCGCGTTGCTATGGGTTTGGCGCTTAACGAAATCGACCGTGAAGCACGCGCGATCGAGTTCTATAACTTGCTTTCGACCTTTGATTTCATGAGCTCGACGCCGACCCTCTTTAACTCTGGCACGCAGCGCTCCCAGCTATCGTCATGCTATCTGACTACCGTTTCGGATGATCTGGATGGCATCTACGAAGCTATTAAAGAAAACGCGCTGCTAGCGAAGTATGCAGGTGGTTTGGGCAATGACTGGACTCCTGTGCGCGCACTTGGTGCTCACATTAAAGGTACTAACGGTAAATCGCAGGGCGTCGTTCCGTTTTTGAAGGTGGTTAACGACACTGCGGTAGCAGTTAATCAAGGTGGAAAACGCAAAGGTGCGGTGTGCGCGTATTTAGAAACATGGCACTTGGATGTGGAAGAGTTCCTCGAGCTACGCAAAAACACTGGCGATGATCGTCGTCGTACGCACGACATGAACACAGCGAACTGGATTCCTGATTTGTTCATGAAGCGCGTGATGGAGAAGGGTGAGTGGACCTTATTTTCACCTTCTGACGTCGAAGATCTGCATGACATGTTTGGTAAGAAATTTGAGACAGCCTATCTTTCCTACGAGGCTAAAGCGGCGAGTGGCGAGCTCAAATTATTCAAGAAGGTGCAGGCGCTTGATCTGTGGCGCAAGATGCTTTCTATGTTGTTTGAGACAGGCCATCCATGGATCACCTTTAAAGATCCATGCAATATTCGCTCACCTCAGCAGCACGTCGGCGTTGTGCACAGTTCTAACTTATGTACCGAGATCACGCTGAACACCAATGATTCTGAAATCGCTGTGTGTAATCTGGGTTCAGTGAATTTGCCGGCGCATATGAAGGATGGCAAGCTCGATCACGAGAAGTTGCACGCGACCATACGTACCGCTATGCGCATGCTTGATAACGTGATCGATATTAATTACTACGCAGTTAAAAAGGCGCGCGATTCCAATTTGCGTCATCGTCCGGTCGGTATGGGCATCATGGGATTCCAAGATTGCTTACATGTCATGCGCATACCGTATGCATCAAAAGAAGCGGTTGAATTTGCTGATCGCTCTATGGAAGCCGTTTGTTATTACGCTTATATGGCGTCGACTGAATTGGCGGAAGAGCGCGGAACCTATAGTTCATATCGCGGCTCACTGTGGGATAGAGGCATTTTGCCGCAGGATTCCTTGAAGCTGCTCGCTGAGGAGCGTGGAGGCTATCTTGAAGTCGACACATCAGAAACAATGGATTGGGCAAGCTTGCGCGCCCGTATTAAGCAGTACGGCATGCGCAATTCAAATTGCGTAGCGATTGCACCAACCGCCACCATTTCGAACATCATTGGTGTGTCTGCTTGTATTGAGCCTACGTATCAAAACCTGTACGTGAAATCGAATCTCTCAGGCGAGTTTACGGAGATCAATGAATATCTGGTTCGTGATCTCAAGACGCGTGGTTTGTGGGATGAAGTGATGATTGCCGACCTCAAATATTTTGATGGCAGTTTGGCGCGCATCGATCGTATTCCACAAGACCTGCGTGATCTGTACGCCACCGCGTTTGAGGTCGATCCTAGCTGGTTGGTTGAAGCAGCTTCGCGTCGTCAGAAGTGGATTGATCAGGCACAGTCGCTGAATATCTATATGGCTGGTGCGTCAGGTAAGAGGCTGGATGAGACCTATAAGCTGGCTTGGTTACGCGGCCTGAAGACGACGTATTACTTGCGCACTATGGGCGCCACGCATGCCGAAAAATCCACCAGCAAGACGGGGGCTTTAAATGCGGTATCGGCGGACTTGCCTACGGCAGCAGGCGCAGCGCAAGCTGAAGCTGATGGCCCAGCCTGCATGATGAGGCCCGGTGATCCTGGCTTTGATGAGTGCGAGGCTTGTCAGTAAAAAATTCGGGTTGGTTAGAGTGGCTAGTTGGTTTTGCCGCCCTAGCCAACCCTGCAGTAGCTTACGACTGCGTAACGAAAAAGATTTAAGAAACTAAGGATAACCACATGCTCTCTTGGGATGAAGAAACCGCTTCACGTGCATCTGCACAACCTCGTCCACACCTTCAAGCGGTGCCTAGCGTGCCGCAGTTTTCGACGCATGCGGATGCGCCGCTTAACCCGGGCATTCTTGCTCGTTCTGAGCCGCCAGTCGATACCGCTCAGCGCGTGCAGGCAGCTGATAAACGTATTATTAATGGCCAGACTGATGTCAATCAGCTAGTGCCCTTCAAGTACAAGTGGGCATGGGACAAATATCTTGCGGGTTGCGCCAATCATTGGATGCCGCAAGAGATCAATATGCAGCGCGATATCGAATTATGGAAAAACCCGAATGGTCTGACCGAAGACGAGCGCCGTTTGGTGAAGCGCAATCTCGGCTTTTTCGTGACTGCTGACTCGCTAGCTGCTAACAATATCGTGCTTGGTACCTACCGTCATATCACTGCGCCGGAGTGCCGTCAGTATTTACTGCGGCAGGCTTTTGAAGAAGCGATTCATACCCACGCCTATCAATACATCGTTGAGTCTCTGGGTCTGGAAGAAAGCGAGATATTCAATGCCTATAATGAGGTCAAATCTATCCGCGATAAGGATCAGTTCTTGATCCCCTTCATTGATACCCTGACAGATCCGGCCTTCACCACGGGCACCACGGAGAACGATCAGAAATTATTGAAGTCCTTGATTGTCTTTGCCTGCTTGATGGAAGGCCTGTTCTTTTACGTCGGCTTCACTCAGATTTTGGCACTAGGCCGCCAGAACAAGATGATGGGTGCGGCAGAGCAGTACCAGTACATACTGCGAGATGAGTCCATGCACTGCAATTTCGGGATCGATTTGATCAACACGATCAAGCTAGAAAACCCGCATCTGTGGACTGCGGCATTCAAAGAAGAGATAAAGGCACTATTTTTAGAAGCAGTAGAGTTGGAATATCGCTACGCAGAGGATACAATGCCGCGTGGCGTGCTTGGATTGAATGCGCCAATGTTTAAAGGCTACTTGCGTTTTATCGCAAATCGTCGTGCGCAGCAGATTGGTTTAGAGGCGCTGTTTCCTCAGGAAGAGAATCCTTTCCCGTGGATGAGCGAGATGATCGATCTGAAGAAAGAACGTAATTTCTTTGAGACTAGAGTCATTGAGTACCAGACTGGCGGAGCCTTAAACTGGGAATGATGCAGTCTCTGTAAAAAGCAGAATAGCTAAAAGCAGAAAGGTGAACATCTGATTTGATGGACAGTATTGGGCCCTATCGATTGTTTATGAGTAGTCCTTTCTGCCTGAGTCATACGGGTTGGGATCTGTGTCCTTCACAAAACGGGATCGTCTTTTAGTAAATGTATTTGAGCGCCGGCCTGTTGGCCGGCGTTTTTTTTGGTTGGTGTCGTGCGGTGGTGATTTGACTGGGTGGGCTTTGGCCTGTTTCTCGTGTGAGATCAGGTTACAAAGCTGTAGAAGAGTTAAATTAATTTGTTGCGACCTATTCTGAATCGGGCTTCTTGCGAACCGCGGTTCAGTGTGTACCCCATTCATTAGCGCATACCCCATGTTGGTTTGCGCCATTGAATAATCCGCTTGGCCCTTCAGGTCCAAACGGGTTTCCCTTTTGTACCTTGTGACATTTGATCACGTGAAGGAGAAAGAAATGGCAACAGCCAAGAAGAAAACCGCAGCCAAAAAGAAGCCGGCTGCCAAAAAGAAGCCGGTAGCAAAAAAGGCGCTGGCCAAGAAGAAGGTCGTAGCCAAGAAAGCGGTCAAAAAAGTCGTTAAGAAAGCAGCAGCTAAGAAAAAGCCTGCAGCTAAAAAGGCCGTAAAAAAAGTCGCCAAGAAAGCCGTCGCTAAGAAAAAGCCTACTGCTAAAAAGGCGGCTAAAAAAGTAGTTAAGAAAACCGTTGCGAAGAAAAAGCCAGCGGCTAAAAAGGCCGTCAAAAAAGCTGCCAAGAAAGCCGTTGCGAAGAAAGTAGTCGCAAAGAAAAAGCCCGCCGCAAAGAAGGCGGTAGCTAAAAAGGCGGTAGCTAAAAAGGCGGTAGCAAAGAAGGTTGTAGCGAAAAAGGCGGCGCCTAAAAAAGCCGCGCCAAAAAAGGCGGCTCCTAAGAAGCCTGTTGCGCACAAACCAGCGCCCGCTCCGGCACCAGCCTCAGCATCGGTCTTGAAGACCATACTCAGGCCAGCTGCCGCTTGGCCTTTTCCTACCGGCGTGCGTCCCTGACTTGCAGAGTAAAGCGAGTATCAGTCGACAAAATCCCGCAGCAGACTCAGGATCTGCCGCGGGATTTTTCTAGTTTGCTCTGATGGCGTGTCGAGCTGCGAACTTTTTCAGATTAAAACCAGATTGTTAGGGTGAACTTTGGTTGCCAACATCGTTAGTCTGATCATTGATACGGTGTCGACCTTACTAGCTGGGGTCTTACTGCTACGGTTTTGGATGCAAGCCGTGCGTGTGCGCCCACCATTCTCCCTCGGGCAATTTATGTTTAGGACGACGGATTGGCTAGTGCTGCCACTGCGTCGTGTCTTACCAGGACTGGGCGGTTTTGATTGGGCTAGCTTGGTAGGCGCATTACTGGTGGCTCTGTTATCGGTCGCCATTGAACTGGGTGTACGGTCTTCATTTGCGGTTGAGCCTTGGTTCTTGCTGTCATTGCACTCGTTACTACATTGGGTGATTTACGGTTTTATTGGCCTCTTATTCTTGGAGGTCATTTTCAGTTGGGTTAATCCTGATGCGCCCATCGCTCCCATCGTTCGCGCCTTGAATCAACCGTTGATGCGCCCTTTGCGTCGCTTTATTCCGCCGATAGCAGGGATTGATCTCTCGCCTATCCTCGCGTTTTTACTCTTAAGAGTCGTCTTGTTTGTCACTGACAGTTTGCTACTTGGCTTGATCTGATGGAGCGCCCTTGGTGTAGCCGTCATGGAGAGTGTTTGCGTATCGCTGTTCATGTGCAACCCAACGCTTCACGAACAGAAATTTCTGGCTTAGTGGAAGGCGCACTCAAGATTAGGCTGCATGCGCCACCGGTCGATGGCAAAGCGAATGAGGCACTGACGCACTTCATCGCCGAGCGACAGAAGCTTGCCAAAAGAGATGTCACCGTGAGTCGCGGTCACACCAGCCGTCAGAAATTACTCGAGGTGCGCACCGAGATGACCCTCGAGCAAATCGAAGCCCTACTCAGCTAAGGCCTCAGAGATTGTTTGATCGCGATCGATTAAACAATCTCTGTAGCTTCGTACATCAAAAGCTATAGCCGAATTCTTTGTGGAAGCGTTCTTGAATCTCTGCCAGCGTAGGTGTGTGGTTTTGTCCGCCTTGGCTAGCAATCTTGATCGAGCCCATCAGTGAAGACAGACGACCGATAGTCATCCAATCCATATCATGCGTCAATCCGTACAGCATGCCGGCTCGGAAAGCATCGCCACAACCGGTGGGATCGACTACCTTATCAACGCCGACGACAGGAATATCAAACCGCTCATTGCTGGTGTAAATCTCTGCACCTTGTTCGCCACGTGTAACGATGAGCGCTGAAACACGTTCAGCGATCTGTTCGAGCGATAGTCCGGTGCGTTCAGTCAATAACTCTGCTTCGTAGTCATTCACTGCAACATAGGTTGCCAATTCGATGAAGTGCTTCAGCTCTTCACCGCTGAACATAGGTAAACCCTGACCTGGGTCAAAGATAAACGGTACACCAAGGCGTGCGCAATCTTCCGCATGTTCGATCATGCCATCGCGACCATCGGGTGCAACGATTGCTATTTTTACTTTACCGGCATCTTGAATTTTATTTAGGTGCGAGCTACCCATGGCGCCCGGGTGGAAAGCAGTAATCTGATTGCTATCTGCATCCGTCGTAATGAATGCCTGTGCCGTATACGCATCGTCAATATGACGAATGCAGCGGCGGCTAATACCTAATTTATCCAGACGTTCAACATAGGTGCCGCCATCTTTGCCAAGGGTGGCCATGATGAGAGGATCGCCGTTTAATAGCTTTAAGTTGTAAGCGATGTTACCGGCGCAGCCACCAAATTCTCTGCGTATGCCGGGAACCAAGAAAGCGACGTTGATTTTGTGAAGTTGATCGGCTAGAAGTGCTTCGGAAAAACGTCCGTGAAAAGACATAATGGTGTCGAAGGCCATCGAGCCGCAGATCAGTGAAGTCATAATAGTTTGATTATTGGTTTTGAAACTGTCTCGGTATAAAGATCAGATCGTGTTGAAATTATGGGTAGAACAGAATGACGCTAAAACCACCGGGGGATTCGCTGCTGAGATCGAAGCTGATTTGAATTTCTTGTTCAGCGTGGGCGGCAAATCCTTTTTTGACTTCATTGGTGTTGAGATAATTAAGTGGGGTAAATACTTTGCGAACTAATATCTGACCAACATCAGTTTTTAACTGAAGTTCGAGTGAGGGCCAAGCTTGCACCGTTTCAGCCTGATTCCGAATGAGTGCGGTTAAGGTGAATTGTCTTGGGTGATCAGTCACCGGTTGCAGCTGACTCGATTCCAGCGAGATCAAATCAATGTGCTCAGGCAGCCGAACTTGGCAGCCAACGCGTGAACACAGGGCGCGCAGATAACGTCCCGCTTCGGGTGAGCGCGCGGCAATCTCGGCGCGGTAAAAATAGCCTAGCTGAACAAGAAGAGCGACTAAAAGAAAGGGTATGCCTAACCAGAGCACCCATTTCCAGGTGTTCGCGCTTTGCTCACGCTTTCTGGCTTCTTCCACAAAAGAAGGTGTGGGCGTTGCCATCATCGGAGGTGCTTCTGTGCTGAGCTCAGCTTCTTCTGGCGCACTCCACGGCTTGCTCTGCAAATCAGAAATCGCTTTTGATAAAGCGTCCAGCTCGTCTTGCATGTTAGAGGGTGGAGTAGGTTGATTTTGATTTGCCCGTAATGAGCCAAAATCAACCAAGGTCATGCGCCCTTCGAGATCTTCCGCACTAAGCGTTTCTTCTGGCGGCATATCCTCGGCGCCATGCAGCAAGTGCTCGCGGCCATTGAATGATTCACGGCAGGCGCCGCAACGAACCATACCCTCTCTCAACTCGAGCTGAGGGGGTGTGACGCGAAAGCGTGTTTGGCAATGGGGGCAGCGGGTAGCAAGCATGACGCGCTATCTTAATCTATTGCAAGGTTTTCAAGGGAACCCGCAAGCGCGACCCAGCCTTCGAACTCGGCACTAACCGACAGCTGAATATAGTTTTTGTAGCAAGCGATGACTTCGTCGGCCTGCCGAGCCAGCACGCCGGAGAGCACCAGCGATCCCCCTTTGGCGACGCGGCCACAGAGCATAGGCGCCATGACTTTGAGTGGACCAGACAAAATATTCGCCACTACGACGTCATAGCGTTGGTCTTGACGAGCCGTCGCAAAGTCTTCAGGCAGAAAAAAAGTAGCGTCGCATCGATTGCGCTCGGCGTTTTCACGCGCAGACACAATCGCTTGCGGGTCGATATCAACGCCGTCGACAGGATCCGCTCCGACCTTGTTGGCCAGCATCGCCAAAATACCCGACCCGCAGCCGTAATCGAGTACTGACTGAGGTGAGCGTAGGTTCACTTCCAACCATTCCATACACAGCTTGGTGGTGGGGTGACTACCCGTACCGAAGGCGAGTCCGGGATCGAGTTCTAAAATCAATGCATCGGGATTGGGAGCGTCATGCCAACTAGGCACCACCCAGATATTTTTTCCTATGTGTATAGGTTCAAATTGCGATTGCGTGAGCCTGACCCAATCTTGGTCAGCCACTGAGCGCAATGTAAAGGGTAAAAGTGTGTCGATGTCGCACATTGCGCAGACTTGGTGGACTAGTTCTGCGGGGTCATCGCTGGCGTTGATGAGTGCTACCACGCGACTATTTTCCCATGCGTGTTCGGTAGGTTCCATGCCGGGTTCGCCGAACAAGGGCTGTTCGGCTTCCGTGCCTTCATTCGCATCTTCTACCGATACCGATAAAGCACCGGCTTCGATTAATGCATCCGATACCAGCTCAGCCTGCTGGCGCGGCACTTCAAGGACGATTTCAGTCCAGCTCATCGCAGCCGTTTATTTTTTGTTCGCAAGTTTCTGCTCTAGGTAGTGGATGTTGGTCCCACCCTCAGCAAAGCGCGCATCTTCCATCAACTCGCGGTGCAAAGGAATGTTGGTCTGAATACCTTCCACTACCATCTCAGATAAGGCAATCTGCATACGTCGAATAGCTTGGTCACGTGTTGCACCGTAAGCGATGACTTTACCCACCATGGAATCATAGTTCGGTGGCACGTAATAACCCGCATAGGCATGTGAATCAACGCGGATTCCCGGTCCACCGGGGGCGTGCCATGATTGGATGCGTCCGGGTGAGGGCGTAAATTTAAACGGATCTTCTGCATTGATCCGGCATTCAATCGCATGTCCCGTCAGCACAATATCTTTTTGCCGGAAGCGTAGTTTTTCGCCGGAAGCGATACGTATCTGCTCTTGCACCAAGTCGATACCGGTAATCATTTCTGTCACGGGATGTTCGACTTGAATACGGGTGTTCATTTCGATGAAATAAAACTCACCGGCTTCATAAAGAAATTCAAATGTGCCCGCACCGCGATAGCCAATCTTGCGACAGGCTTCAGCGCAGCGATCACCAATTTTCTCTATCAGCTTGCGTGGGATGCCCGGCGCCGGCGCTTCTTCGATAACTTTTTGGTGTCGGCGTTGCATAGAGCAATCGCGCTCGCCCAGCCAGATCGCATTTTTGAATTCATCCGCAAGTACCTGGATTTCCACGTGACGTGGGTTCTCCAGATACTTTTCCATGTAGACCTCGGGATTACTAAACGCTGCACCGGCTTCAGCTTTGGTCATAGTGACCGCGTTTAGCAGTGCCGCTTCGGTATGCACCACACGCATACCGCGACCACCACCACCACCAGCGGCCTTAATAATGACCGGGTAACCGACACGGCGTGCAGTCTGAATAATAATTTTTGGATCATCCGGCAGTGCACCTTCTGATCCGGGCACACAAGGAACGCCGGTTTTGATCATAGCCTGCTTGGCTGAGACTTTATCGCCCATTAGGCGGATAGATTCCGGACGAGGGCCGATAAAAACGAAACCCGATTGTTCAACGCGCTCTGCGAAGTCAGCGTTTTCAGATAAAAATCCATAGCCAGGATGAATAGCATCGGCATTGGTTATTTCTGCCGCAGAAATAATATTTGCAATTTTTAGGTAAGAATCTTTGCTCGCTGGTGGCCCTATGCAAACTGCTTCATCAGCAAATTTTACATGTAAACTTTCTTTATCGGCTGTAGAATAAACTGCTACTGTTTTAAT
>CAINAY010000356.1 GCA_903846425.1 uncultured Noviherbaspirillum sp. | reverse complement strand
TTAGTGCCTTCATAAATCATATTAATGCGTGCATCGCGCACATATTGCTCCATTCCCCATTCAGCAATGTAGCCGTGTCCGCCATATACTTGCATGGCCTCGGATGTCGCTATCCAAGCGTTATCAGTCAGGAAGGCTTTCACCACGGGCGTCAATAGCGCGACTTCATCAGCCGCCAGCTTGCGAACTTCTTCATCGGGATGATTCAGTTCACGATCAATCATCAAGGCAATGTATGAAGTAAACGCACGGCCGCCTTCTGCATAGGCACGCGCAGTCAACAACATACGGCGCACATCAGGATGAACAATAATTGGATCAGCCGCTTGTGATTCTGCTTTCGGGCCCGTCAGGCTGCGCCCTTGAGTGCGATCGCGCGCATAGCTCACTGCATTTTGATAAGCCACCTCTGTCAGACCTAGCGATTGCATACCTACGCCGAGACGCGCTGCATTCATCATCACAAACATTGCGTTCAATCCGCGATTAGGTTCACCGATCAACCAACCCGTCGCATTATCAAGATTGATTTGGCAGGTGGCATTACCATGAATGCCCATTTTGTGTTCGATAGCACCACAAAAAATAGGATTGCGCTCACCCGGATTGCCGCTCGCATCAGGTAGAAATTTTGGGACGATAAATAAAGAGATACCTTTGGTACCCGGTGGCGCATCGGGCAAACGAGCCAACACTAAATGTACGATGTTGGACGACAGATCATGTTCGCCAGCAGAGATAAAAATTTTGCTACCCGTGAGGTGGTAACTACCATCCGCCTGTGGTTGTGCGCGTGTTTTTAATAATCCCAAATCAGTACCGCAATGGGATTCAGTCAAACACATGGTGCCGGTCCATTCGCCCGCTACCAACTTTGGTAAGTACAATTTTTTCTGCTCTTCACTACCATGGGCATGCAAGCACTCATACGCACCATGCGACAAGCCGGGATACATGGTCCATGCCTGATTCGCTGAATTGAGCATTTCGTAAAAACCGTTGTTCAAAACAATCGGTAAGCCCTGCCCGCCATAGGCCGGATCGCACGATAGCGCAGGCCAACCCGCCGCTACGTACTGTTGATACGCCAGCTTGAATCCGGCTGGTGCGGTGACGGAATGCGTAGCCGCGTCGTAATGACAACCTTCGCGGTCGCCTGAATGATTCAGCGGAAAAACAATATCGGAGGCAAATTTACCGCCCTCTTCTAATACTTGATTGATAGTGTCCGCATCCATCTCCGCATGGGCAGGCAAGGAACGAAGCTCATTCTCAACGTCGAGTAATTCATGCAGCACAAAATGCATGTCGCGCAGCGGCGCCTGATAATTTGGCATGGGCTTCTCCTAGTGTTTGTTACGTGTTTCGGAATTCGACTAAATAGGGGTGATCAGCGTACTGACTTTACTCATATCAAAGGGGGTTTTCTGGCAGAGCGTTGTACAAGCGATGCGCTAAGACTAGGTTTTTGTGGTCTGCACGCTGGTAATGAGGCGCTCAAAACCTGCGTGTGCGCGCTTCACACTGCCGGGACTACGAATAAAGCGCGCATCATGGTGCAAGGCCAGCACCAATCCATACATTTCAAAAACCAATTGCTTAGGATCGGTATCCGATTTCAAATGATGCTCATCGATCGCTTGTTGGGCGGCTCTGTGCAGGGCGCGCTGCCAGCTATCGACCATGTCGACCAAATGATCGCGAATCGGACCTGGCCTGTCGTCGTACTCAACAGCACCGCTGATATAAATACAGCCGGAGGCAATCTCCAAACTGACTCTATCGACCCAACGCCTGAAAAGACTTTGCAAACGCGGCAAACCCCGTGGCTCACGAATACTGGGATAAAAAACCTCTTGCTCGAATTGGTGGTTGTAGAGCCTGAGCACATCAATCTGTAAATCTTCACGCGAGCCAAAGTGAGCGAATACGCCGGACTTGCTCATATCCATGCGATCGGCCAAGACACCAATCGTGAGACCCTCCAAGCCTTCGCGACTGGCCATTTCGAGCGCGGCGCCCAAGATCGCAGCGCGGGTCTGCTCCCCTTTACGCAAGGGTTTCTGAATGGTTTCGGTCATGCGGACTCCCGGAGGTAGGACTTTGCAGAAAAATAGAACGAGCGTCCTATTATGCACTGATTATGAATTTCAGCGCCTACTTTGATCGATCGAGTTGTCGTCGGTCACGCTTGGTTGGTCGGCCGCGCAGGGCTTCGGCCGGCTCGATGTAAAGGCGGCGCTGCTCAGCTTGC